>CAIRND010000611.1 GCA_903879825.1 uncultured Geobacteraceae bacterium | reverse complement strand
AGAATTGAGAAAGCAAAAAAGACAACTGGCTCATCCTGAAATCAGACATTCAGGGGAGGCTGACTTACCATTAGATCAAGCGGCCTGAAAGTCCAATTCCGACTGAGGCGGAACACTATGGAGTTGCCGCTACCATATAGGAAAATGATTTATAGCAACAGTTGTGATGAAAGAATGGCTATAAAATCAGCATTAGAATACCTGCCAGATAATATATTAGAAAAATGGCAAGACTCGATAGCGATAGTAACAATGGAAGGAAGACACGGCATCAGGATACATGAAGAACTTAGTAAGAACAAACAGCTTGTGTTTTTATCTGATAAAATATGGCCACCGAGAGGAGCTATTGAAACAGGTAGTTGCCTTAGATTTTTCATATTTGTGATTTTGCACGAAATTGCGCACATTGAATTGAAACACAGTTCTCAAAATAAAACAGAGGAAGAGTACGAAGCAGACAAGATGGCAAAGGAATGGTTTAATGATCATGTGCAAAAGATAAATCAATCAGAATCAGGTAGTATTTTGAAACCATTGACCTGCAAGGAAATAGAGGGAAACAAAGACTTTGTAGAAGGCAGAGATTGGACATATAACAGTAGAAAAGACGATCTAAGTGGTTTTGTTTGCATCAAACTCTATCCAGACGAAATAACTTCAGTGTTTAAAAGAGCTGAAAATGAACAAATCTCCCCTGAGGTGCTACTGAGACGTTTGATTCGCGACTTACTTGGTGATGCCTTCAACTCAGGCCAGTAGCACCCTTCCTATTTCTTACTCAGAAATAGTACTCATTGATAATTATTATTAAATTGGAGGATAGTGTTATGAATCTATTGGAAGAAAAGTTGTATGAAATTGTTGCTGCTGAAATAGATCGTGGTGACATATTTTCAGGTCTTTACACTAAAGCTTTCAGCGATGTAGGAGGTGACAAGCAATTAGCACTCGCCACATATATAAAGATGCGAGTCAAGCAATTAATGGCAGAATATGTTGATTATGCCCGTGAAAAAGAAGCACAAGATGAAATAACTAAGTCTATAATTGAAAATCAGCAAAAAATTGAACAGGAAAGAAATACCAATTTTTTAAGAACTGAAAACAGCGTGTATTCAAAGGAAGAAGTTGATAAAAGTCCAGCGTTACAATATCTAATGTCACAACAAGTTAAGCAATTGCAGCAAGATATACAAAAAGACAAAAGGCACGCTTTTGTTTCTGTCAATGGTGTTAATTATACCAGAAGCGAAGTGGAAAATAATCCTGATCTTCGTTGGCGATTTAAATACTTATTGAAATAATTGCCTTAACCAAATTCTCAACAAAGCGCAGGACCGGCCCAAAAGCAGGCCGGTCAGCTCTCAGCCGTTATTCGTAAAACCGTCAAGGAAAGGGAACAAATGAATATTCAAGGGAATTCGGGGGACATAATGCAATATTTGTAATCGGTGCTTATGCCCCCCTAATATACTCAATGTAAGAAGAGACAAAAGAATACAAATAGAATCATAAAAAAGCAGGATATGACAGATATTCAAAGCTTATTGACTATCACCTGAGCGCAAGTGCTAAGTGGGATGTAGCCGGAACAGAATGTTGGCTCTTTTCGGTTTTTGGACTCATAGCCCCCGGCGCATGGGTCTTGGTCGAAACAGAGATCGGTGTCGTTCTCAATAAAGTAGACTAATCACCTTCCAAGATCAGAGGTGTCAGTCCTTGAAAAGATAAAAGACGATTTTCTAACCAGGAATGAAGAGACAACAACCGTGCGTCGCGATCTTGCCGAGAGTCGGTTGGTGGGCAGTCAGGAAGAGTATTGTGGGGCAGTTATGCTACAACCTCTTGCATCGGTTGTATGGTAATGGTCAATCCCATTCCGTGCAGAACATTAAATAGGCTGGTGAGTTCCGGATTGCCTCTCTTAGAAAGCATCTGGTAGAGACTCTCACGTTTTACGTGGGATTTTTCGGCAATTGCCGCCATACCACCGTTAGCCTGCGCTACTTCCCGCAATGCTAGCAGCATGGCTGACTTATCACCCTCCTCCAGAACTGCGTTCAGATACTCAGCTGCATTTTTTGGGGATTTTAGCCATTCATTAAGATCTGATTCATAGTCGGTCAAATTTTTCATTTTTTTTGCTCCTGGTGGTTTTTCCAAAACCTCTGGGCGATTTCAATGTCGCGCTGTTGAGTCCGTTTGTCGCCGCCGCACAAAAGAAGAACAATTATTCCGGCATCAATCGCGTAATAAACTCTGTAACCGGGACCATGGTCAATCTTCAGCTCAACAACACCTTCGCCGACATTGCGGACTGTACCAAAATTTCCTGCTTTTACCCGTGTCAAACGGGCGCGGATGCGTACCTCCGCAATTTGGTCACGTAAGCCCTGTAGCCATTCGCGAAATGGCTTGTTCCCGTGTTCGTCGGTGTAATAGGTTATTCGAAAAGATTCTATATGCATTATCGATACGGTAAGTTATATCTTACAGCAAGTCAAATAATAAACGAAAAAAGATTCAACTAGGCTTACGACCCGCCCGAAAAACTGGCGGATCAAGCTCATGCCCATTAATTATAGCCACCCATGGTGAAGATGCGAAACTTAGAAAGTATTGGGTGCATCTTGGCAAAATGCGTGACAGGGTGGTTTAGTCGTAGTTGCATGATTTTTTCAACAGAGGGGTGCATCATGGGCAGGGGATATCGCGTATTTTTTGTAGATAACAATGATGGCCTTCTCAAGGTTTCATTTGCTCGATGGGATCGATTGAACAGCAGACACCCAAAGGAATGCTTTCCGGAATATGCCGCGAAGAGGCTGCGGTACATTTTTGTCGTCCTTGAACTGGAAGAGAAAAAACCGTTGTATATTAATTATATCGACTGCGGCTACGTCACCTTTGATGTCGCAGGTAAAGAAGATCAGGAGGATTGGGAAAGGCAGATGCAACTGGTCGCTAACAGCATTGATCAGCTTGGACCGGAAGCAAACGAAGGTAATGTGATCAATGCGCAGACGAAGTTTCTCAGGCGAAGTTACAACCATAAATACCGCTGGGATTTCTCCGACGGTATGCTTGAACGCCTGATTAAAACAATCTTTGGCAGATGTGGAGAAGAAACAGATGACCAACGTGTCTAAGCCAAAACCAGCCAAAACCGTAATTGTTGATGAAGGGGTCTCCGACGGCAACGTAATCCGCTTCAAAAGCTTTGCCGCCCGGCGTGGCCTGAAGCTGGCCGATTATCAGTACATCCGGCAGTTGCATGCCGGGATGCCGGATGGGCATATTCTCCGTCATCTTTTGAACAGCACGACCATCTTGATAACATCTGATCGTCCGCTTCACAACACCGCGCTGGCCAAAGGTCTGGTAAGCTATTATCTTGGTGAAAAGGAGATTGCCGGAGCTGCTCTCAAGGGTATTTCTCTCAAGAAGGAAGTGGTGAACACGCGTCTCGACCAGAGTATTCACGCCGGTTATTTGCCGCCACAGACGGAAATCAGCCAACTACTGCTCCCCAATACCCCGCAACAGCTGAAAAAACTGCGCACAAAACGCCGCCGGATTCGCGGTTATTTTGATGGCCTGCACCATATGGATCAGGTCGCTGCGACAGTCTCCTTTGAAACGTTCGGCACGCGGATTCTCGTTGGCGTTCGTATTCAGATATCGTCCAACTCAGGTTTGAAGGCGCTTGATGCGAGCGAGAGTTACACGGCGGAGACCTTGCCTTGCGAATGTCGCGGTATTGGCACATTGAACTATGCGTTGGCGCTGGTAATACAACTGATGCTGAATTCCGTCGCCACTGTGGTCTATTTCGATAGTACCAGAATAGATTCAGCGGCACCTTCGGCTAAAAATCCTGATTACCAGATGTATCAGGATTTTTTTCAGCATTTGTCCGGGAGCTTTGCGCAACTGGAATGTGTGCCGGTTTCAAAGGGGCGGCATGTCGAGGCGTTGCGCAGCAAGTTGAAACAACTGATGGTTTGTCGCGATACCAATGAAATTCAACAGGAAAACGTGAGAGAAATTATGAGCAGGTTTGCAAAGCGTGTTGAAATGTTGACAGAGTCCCCGTCCGAGCTAATTCACCATGAAAATCAAAATTGACATATTCTGTTTTCATGCTGTTCAACCCTGGAAAACAATGCCGCTCGCGGAGTTGCCTTGCCTGACAGAGGAGTTGGCGACGTGAATTCGAATGCACCAACAATCCTCTTCGATTCATTCGGCGCTGGCAGCTTTGGCTCCTCATGGCGTTTTAATGGTTATGTCAAGACGTTGATCGCCATGAGTGGCGGCGAGGTCCTGAATGTTATCAGTCAGGTCGAAGATGCCGCTGCCGATGGCATGTACGCAGCCGGTTTCGTCGCCTATGAAGCGGCGTCAGCTCTTAATCCTGATCTGCCGTCTGTTCCGGCGATTGAAGGGGTGCCACTGGTCTGGTTTGCTGTTTTTCGGGAAAGATATCATGTCGATGCGGGTGAAGGCTTTCCCCTGTCAGCTGCGCATATCGCACTCGAACCACTGAAGCCTTTTGAAGAGTATAGTGAACATGTTGACCACATCCGCGACTATATCGCTGCTGGCGATTGTTATCAGGTCAATCATACTTTTACGTTGCAGGGCGATAGTAAGGGCGATCTGCACAATCTGTACTCAAGGATCGCCGCAGCGCAACAAGCCTCTTTCTGCTCCTACATTGACATGGGACGGTTTGCCATTTTATCGGCTTCACCGGAACTGTTTTTTTCTCTGAAAGATGGTGTGATAACCACCCGCCCGATGAAGGGAACCGCCCGTCGCGGCCGGTGGGCCGCTGAAGATCGTGCTGCTCGTGAACAACTGCGCAACAGTCCCAAGGAGAAGGCAGAAAACCTGATGATCGTTGATCTGCTGCGCAATGATCTCGGTGTGATTGCCGAAGTCGGTTCGGTGAAAGTAGATGCTCTGTTTGAGATAGAAACGTACCCGTCCGTACATCAAATGACCTCTTCCGTTTCTGCCCGACTCAAGTCTGGTACCAGCCTGACAACTGTTTTTCAGGCGCTGTTTCCCTGTGGTTCGGTTACGGGAACTCCTAAGCGGCGCAGTATGGAGATAATTGCCGCGCTGGAAAACGCACCGCGAGGAGTCTACTGCGGGGCGATTGGCTCTGTTGCTCCTGGTGGTGAGGCGCTTTTTTCTGTTGCCATCCGTACCATGCTCTGTGACACGCAAACAAACCGCCTGACGATGGGAGTCGGCAGCGCCGTTACCTGGGACTCTGATGCGCAATCGGAATATGCCGAATGTCTGAGTAAAGGGGCGTTTATCAATCAGAAACATTATGAATTTCAGCTTATTGAATCGCTGAGATTGGACAACGGTGCGTATACTTTTTTGGAGAGGCATCTGTCCCGCTTGGCAACTTCTGCGGGATACTTCGGTTTCATCTGTGGCGAGGAAAAAATCCGTCAGGCACTTTCATGCCATGCCGCTCAAACGTCTGGCCTGAATAAAGTACGCCTTCTTCTGGCGGCGGATGGTCGTTTTGAGATCACTTCTGAACTGGTGCAGGAGAGTGCTGAGCCGCTGCAGGTTGCAGTCAGTACAATAAGTGTCGATTCCAATGATACTATGCGCTATCACAAAACTACGCATCGAGAGCTGTTTGACAGTGCCCGGTCAAGCCGTCCCGACTGTGATGACGTCCTGCTTCTCAACGAGCTCGGTCAGTTGACCGAGGGGAGTTACCACTCTCTAGTGGTGAAATTGAACGGTCAACTGGTAACGCCACCACTGACCTGCGGACTTTTGCCGGGGGTGCTGCGGGAGGAATTGCTTGAGCAGGGTGAAATAACGGAGCAAATTCTCTATCCGAATGACCTTATACATGCGGAAGAGCTATGGCTTGTCAATTCGGTGCGTGGGAGGCGACGATGTATCGTTATTTGAAAGGAGAAGTGGGGGAATGAAATTTTTATTGATGCTTCTCATCGCGATTATGCCTTCAGTCGCTGCTGCTGAAGTGAGAGTAATAGCTCTGGAACAGGCAATCTCGATAGCCATGGAGAAAAACCGGGACATCGAAAAGGCCCGCGAATATGCCCACTATGTTCAAGGTAAATATGTTGAGGAGCGGGCTGCCGCACTGCCACAATTGTCTCTCAACGGCACAATGCTTGTTTCGAAGGATGGCAGCCAGCAAAGCACCGGAAATCCGGCTCAGCGTCAGTTTGGCCGGGTGATTGATGTGACGGTTACCCAGCCGCTGTATACCTGGGGTAAGTTGAACGCGGCTATCCGCGCTGCGGATGTCGGGCTGAAAACCGCCGATGAACAGCTGCGATTATATCGACAGGCTGCCTACCGTGACGTTGTCACGGCGTATCATGACGTTCAGTTAGCCCAGACGCTCTCTCTGCTGGCGCAGGAGAACCGTAAACAGAAACAGCGCCACCTGGATGAGGCTACTCGCAAATTCAGTGCCGGTGTGGCGACCGATTACGATGTGCTTGCTGCCGAAGTGTCAGCCGAAAATACGCTGCCGGAAGTAATACGGTCCGAAAACGGTGTCCGGATGGCACGTGAACGGCTCCGTTTTTTGCTCGCCCTGGGTAGCAAAGAGGTTGAAGTCTCCGGTTCACTGGAGACGCCGGCTACAGGTCGTCCTCTTCCACTCGGCTATGACGAAGCGCTGTTGATTGCCGGAAAACAACGACCGGAGGTGTCTGATCTGAATTTACGCATCGGTATCTACGGTGAACTGGTCACGATAGCGGCTGCGGACAACAAGCCGCGCCTTGACCTGAGGGGGGCCGCCGGCTGGCACTGGGCAAGTATGAATGACCCTGCTCCTGCGCGGGATGTCGATGGAGCAGCGTGGAATGTTGGCCTCTATGTGACCTTTCCGTTTTTTGACGGCCTGCGCACAAGCGGTAAGGTTGCTCAAGCCAGAAGTGACCTGCGTACCAAGCAAATCGAAGCAACCAAGCTGATGGATTCGATATCACTAGAAGTCCGCCAGGCTGAGTTCTCCTGCCGCGAGGCTGCCGAGATCACAACAGCACTCTCCGGTACGGTCAAACAGGCAGAGCGGTTGGTTCAGATGGCGGAAAAAGGGTACGAGTTCGGTGTCAAGATAAAGCTCGAAGTCGATGATGCCCAGCTGAACCTGCTTCAGGCCAGAAGTAATCTGGCAAAAGCTCAACGCGACCTGCGTGTGGCCCAGGTCAATTACCGCTGGGCCATGGGGGTCGCAGGCGAATAACGCCTTGACTCGGCTCGGGTGGAGCGACAATCCTTTTGACTCATTCCAAGCTGCGTGATACTTTGCACCACTATTCTATAGTAGGAGATACCCCATGAGCATTGTTGTTGTCGGCACCGTCGCGTTTGACACAGTTGAAACCCCCTTCGGAAGGGGTGAAAACGTTCTGGGTGGTTCAGCCACCTATTTTTCCACATCAGCCAGTTTTTTTACTGATGTATCGCTGGTTGCGGTTGTGGGAGAAGATTTTCCGGAAGAGCATGTCACATTTCTTCAGAGCCGTAACATCGATACGGTCGGTTTACAGCGAATCCCCGGCAAGACGTTTCATTGGAGCGGGCGCTATGGATATGATCTGAATGAAGCGCAGACGCTTGACACCCAGCTTAATGTGCTTATGGATTTTAAACCGGTCCTTCCGGAATCCTACCGTGATGCGGAATATCTTTTTCTGGCAAATATCGATCCGGATCTGCAAATGCAAGTGCTGGAACAGGTCAGGAAGCCAAAGCTTGTGGCGTGTGATACCATGAATTTTTGGATATCATCCAAGCCGGAAGCACTGAAAAAAGTGCTCCAGAATGTTGACATTGTTGTCATTAATGAAGGTGAAGCGCGGCAGTTCACCGGGGAGGCCAATCTTGTCAAGGCTGCCCGTCAAATAATTGCCCTCGGTTGCAAACGATTGGTCGTCAAGCGGGGCGAATATGGTGTGCTGATGTTTACCGCCGAGACGGTTTTTGCCGCACCTGCCTATCCTCTTGAAGAAGTATTTGATCCGACCGGCGCGGGAGACACCTTTGCCGGTGGCTTTATGGGCTATCTGGCAAATACGGGTGATCTTTCGGAAGAGGGATTGCGTCAGGCGATTGTCTTCGGAAGTGTCATGGCATCCTTCAACGTAGAGGATTTTAGTCTCAATCGTATGAAACGACTTGAATATAAAGAGATTCAAGCCCGTTTTGCCAGCTTCAAGGTGCTGACGAGTTTCAGAGATATTTCTATTTGAAAAATAAATTGGTAGTGCAAAACTGGTATGCAATGAAACGTATTTTTTACACTATTACAGCTTCACTTATGTTTCTGACCGTTTCCGGATGTGTTTCCGGTCGAAACCAGAACTTTCCGAAACCAAACCCGGCGGCCTATCACTACCAAATGGGGCTTTCCTATCTTGGAGAGCGTAATTATTCCTCTGCTCTTTTTGATCTGACTGAGGCCGAGAAGCTTGATCCTGAAAATCCCGATGTCCTCTACAATCTTGGCATGGCTTTCATCGGGAAAAAACGCCCTGATCTTGCTGAAGCAAAGCTTCTGAAAGCCATTGTTCTGAAACCAGGTTTTTCCGTAGCTCGGAACGATCTGGGAGTCGCCTATCTGGATTTGAAACGCTGGGACAGTGCCATCCAGCAGTTCAAAATCGTAAAGGATGATCTCTTTTACGATAACAGTGAAAATGCTTCCATCAATCTGGGGTTGGCTTATCTGGGAAAAGGTGATTACCGCAAGGCAACGGAAGAGCTGCAGGCGGTAGTTGCTCTGAATCCCCGCAGGCTCGAAGCGCGGCTTTCATTGGGGCGGGTCTGGTTTGCCATGGACAAAAGTGAGCAGGCAATTGCCGAATATACCAAGGCACTGGAGATATACCGTGACTATGGTGCAGCCCATTATTATTTGGGGCAGGCACAGCTTAAGCTGGGTCGGATTGACGCGGCCCGTGTTTCATTCAAAGAGGCAGTACGACTTATTCCCGACAGCGAACTTGGTCGCGCAGCTCTCGGAAACTTGGAGCTTATTAAATGAGTGAGGACAGAGTGTCAGATTCGGTTACATCTCCGCCGGAATTCACCAGTGGTTCGCCAGGAGCGGTCCTGCGCCGCTGCCGGGAATACCACGGAATTACGCTTGAAGAAGCCTCTGAAACCACAAAAATTGGTATTTCACATCTGAAAGCTCTCGAAGATGACCAGATTCGTGAATTTGCCAATCAGGCCTATCTTAAAGGTTTTCTCCGTATCTACGCCACTTATCTCGGACTGAACTCCGAAGATGTCGCACGAATGTATGATAAGCTTTTTGGAGTGAAAGGCGAAAAAACCGATAATAGCCGAACGTCTGGTACTCCCGCACAATCATCGCGCCGTCTGATCTCAGTTAAAAAAATGGTGTTCCCTGCTCTATTGCTGATTATAATCTTTATTACCGCGACCTTCTTCAGACGCCCTTCGCCTCCCCCCGTTCGACATCCGGATGCGACGACGGTTGTTACGCCTCCGCTCCAGAACGCTGTCATTCAGATGGTACAAAGCTCCGGAAGGGTCAAGGTGCCAAAACAGGATATTCAGCCTGTTACGCGGGAAAAACGCCCAGCTGAACGCCCCGATTCTGAAAAACCGATGATCACAAAGCGTCCGCAAGAGATCACTAAAAGCTTCATTTTGAAGATAAAGGTTACTCAGAACGGTACACTGACCTCATCTGTTGACGGCTCGGAATCTCAACAGCAAGAGCTTGCCGTCGGAGATGTCATAGAGTGGAAGGCAGAAAAAAAAGTGTCACTGGAATTAAGCAACGCTGGTGGAGTTGACGTTGAACTTAATGGCAAACCTTATAAACAGCTCGGCCCTTTTGGTAAGCCGATTTACGTTGAACTTGATTCCGATGGCGTCAAATAATAACCAATAACCATGTTCCCTACTCCTCTCCTTTCTACCTCAGATACAAACAAATAAATCAGGGCCTTGACAGTAGGCTGCTCCGTGCTAGACTTCCTGTACTTACAAGCCGTGCTGGAGAACCATTGTGGAACAGGAATGTAAAAGGATACTTGTAGTGGATGATGAGGAAAATGCCCGGGTGGCGCTTTCTAAAATCCTCGCTCATGATGGCTATGATGTTTCGTCCGCCAGAAACGGGGTTGAGGCCCTTAATTATCTCCGCAGCAAAGATGTTGATTTGATCATTACCGACCTTAATATGCCGGAAATGAACGGGTTAATGTTTTTACGTGAGCTGAACCGCAGTCACCCGGCCAGCAATGTTATTATGATCACCGCCTACGGTGAAGTGGAGTCGTATCTCGAAGCCATGACACTGGGCGCTTTCGAATATATCAATAAGCCGGTCAAATATGACGATCTCAAAAAAATTATCAACAAGATCTTTAAAAACGTCTAAGTACATGCGTGTATTCCAGGAGGAATGACATGAAGCCTTTTACAAAAATTCTGACCGCTATAGATTTTTCGGAGAATTCTGATTGCGCTTTTGACTACGCTTTGACACTGGCAACCCAGTTTAATGCTGAGCTTACAATCATTCATGTCATTAATGAACCGGTTGATTTACGTGGATTTTACGTGCCGCATATCTCTTTTGAACAGCTTGAAAAAGAGATCGAAGAAAGTGCTGAAAAGATGATGGAAACATTCTGCGCGACAAAGTTAGGGACGTTTACAAACTACAAAACAGCTATTGTGACCGGTATCCCTTACGATGAAATTACGGCGGCAGCCTCTCGGATTAATGCGTCTCTGGTCGTGCTTGGTACTCATGGTAGAACCGGTCTCGATCGCATTCTTTTCGGTAGTACCGCAGAACGGGTTGTCCGCTCTGCGGATTGTCCCGTCCTGACAGTCCGGTTGCCTGTGGTTTAGTGATGGAAATAGCGAGCACAGTAAACATAGTTGGAACTCTATGCCGATAGAGTTGACAGAGCCCGGTTCAATGCTGTCGGTTGTCATTATTGATGATGACAGGAATATTCTTGATTTGACCGCGTTGATCCTTTCAAAAAACGGATTTACGCCATATACCGCAAGTTGTTCCCGTGAAGGCATTGAGCTTATCTCGCAACATTCTCCCGGATTGGTCCTGCTCGATTATATGATGCCGGAGATTGATGGTCTCTCGACGCTTCGGCAGATTAAAAGCCGCTTTCCTGATACGTATGTTGTCATACTCACCGGCAGAGGGAACGAAGAGATTGCCGTGGAAATGATGAAAAACGGTGCCTCGGAGTATATTCTCAAGCCGTTTGTCAACAGTAATCTGGTTGAACGATTAAAAAATGTTTTGAGAATCAGAGAAGTCGAGCTTCACAACCGGGCGTTGCAAAAAGAGCAGGAACAACTGATATTAGAAATCGAACAGTGGAATCTTGAACTTCAAAAACGGGTACGAGAAAAAACTGATGCTCTTCAGATGGCTCAGGAAGAGATTCTTCATTCCGAAAAACTTGCGACGATTGGCTATCTTTCCGCAGGCGTTGCCCACGAAATCAGAAATCCACTCAACTCCATCGCTTTGTTTGTGCAGTTAATGCGCCAGACAACAACTGAACCGGAACAACTTGAACATCAGGCTAAAATTCTGAAAGAAGTTGAGCGGATTGATTCTATCCTTCGCAAGTTACTGGATTCCTCGCGTCGTTCCCGCGTTATCTCGTCCAATGTGCAGATTAATCAGGTGATAGATACTGTGATAGAATCTTTTTCACCTCAAATCGAAGCCAGGCAAATTCGGGTTGACAGACAGTATCATTGCGTCCCGCCACCTATAAATGCCGACTCGGCCGAGATTGAGCAGATCTTCACCAATCTGTTTTTAAATGCCCTGGATGCAATGACCAGCGGTGGCTGTCTTACTCTTGAGGTGTCTGTTGATGACTGTCAGGTAATAGTCAGAGTCGGTGATAGCGGCACCGGTATTGCCGAGGATGTACTCCCCAGTGTCTTTGAGCCTTTTTTTAGTACAAAAAATCGAGGTACCGGAATGGGGCTTCCTGTTGCCCAGCGTATTGCCCGAATGTATGATGGGAGTATGCAGGTTGAGTGCTCCTCTCCCCACGGAACGACATTCCGTTTGGAGTTTCCGCACTGTCAATAAAAACAGACTTTCTTTTCTTTGATGAGGTAGTGTAGTATGCCTCAGCTTTCAATGCTCATTCCTGTTAGTGTGATGTCATGACCCAGCCGCGTAAAAAAATTCTTGTCATTGATGATGACCCGTTTTTTCTGAAATTGCTGACCGACAGTTTCAGTGATAACGGATTTACGGTTTTCACCGCCAATGATGGCGTTGAAGGGGTGAAGGCTTATCTTGAAACACTTCCGGATGCCGTTGTCTCCGATTTGGTAATGCCGCGTATGGGTGGAGTCAGCACCTGCATGGAAATCGGCCGGTTGGCTGGTACCACCCCACCGGTGATAGTGCTGCTGACGTCCATGTTTCAGGAAGTACCCCACGAACACGACGCGCCCGAAATGGGTGCAAAGATCCATATCCCCAAATCCACACCTCCCGTTGATATCGTTATTATTGTAGAACAGCTTCTGGAGCGCGGACAGTACGTATAGAGTTACCACCATGCCCTTTGTTTATCGTAATTTACTCCTTACTCCCCATGATAGTGAAGACTCTTTGGCTGCAGTACTTGCCGCGAAACTTTCCGTGCCGCAGACATTGCTACGCGATGTCCGCATTGTGCGCAAAGGGATTGATGCCCGCAAAAAACCGCAGATAAAAATAGTCTACACACTCTCATTTGTCGCAGATGATACGATCAAGGCGCGTCTTCATGCTGACCAGTTGGTAGAATGGCATGATGAAATAGTGGCTCGGGTTCCGGTTCAGCTCCAGTCGTCGGCGCGCATTGTCATCGTCGGTAGTGGTCCTGCCGGGCTTTTTGCCGCGCTGCGGCTGGCAGAATATGGAATGACGGCAACTATCATCGAGCGCGGTGAGCCAGTGGAAGAGCGGGCGCTTTCAGTCCAACGCTTCTGGAAAGACGGTATTCTTAACCCTGAATCAAATGTCCAATTTGGCGAGGGTGGGGCCGGCACCTTTTCGGATGGCAAGCTGACCTGCCGCTCCAAAGACCTTCTTGTGCCGTGGGTGCTGGAACGATTGGCCGATTTCGGAGCCCAGCCTGAGGTGCGTTATCTGGCCAAACCGCATATCGGCACGGATCGATTGAGGACGGTAATTTCGGCTATCAGGCAGGAACTTCTTGAGAAGGGCTTTGCCATCCGTTTTGGCAGCTGCATGACGGATCTGAGTATTGAAGATGGCCGTGTCGAGTCAGTTATTGTAAATGATACGGATGAAATACCGTGTGACTATCTGATTCTTGCGACTGGTCATAGCGCTCGGGATACGTTTGAACTGCTTGACAGACGGAGTGTGCCTCTCCAGCGTAAGCCATTTGCCATGGGGCTCAGGGTGGAGCATCCTCAAGAGCTGATAAACCGGATTCAGTATGGCACGGGGCAACTGCCACATCTGCCGGCCGCTGAGTATGCTGTTGCCTGGAATAACAGTTCCAACGGGCGCAGTGCATATTCCTTCTGTATGTGCCCCGGTGGTGTCGTGGTGGGAGGAGCATCAGAAGAGGGTGGGGTGGTTACCAACGGCATGAGTGGTCAGTTACGTAATTCTCCCTATGCTAATAGTGCCTTGGTCGTTAATGTGCGGGAAGATGACTTTGACGGACCGGGACCATTAGCGGGGATTCGCCTGCAACGAAGGTGGGAGCGTCGCGCATTTGAGCTGGGCGACGGAGGATACCGGGCACCGGCCCAGAATCTCCTCGACTTTTTACGGCTTCCGGGGAAGGGGGCGGCCCGGACAAGCTACCGCCCGGGAATATGTGAGACGGAGCTGGATTCAGTGCTGCCGCCGTTTATTATTGACACCCTGCGGGAAGGGATTGCTGATTTCGGAAGAAAACTGAGAGGTTTTATAACAGCCGAGGCGACTCTTGTCGGTATCGAGTCCCGTACTTCGTCACCGGTACGGGTGCTGCGAGACAGCAATTTCGAGTCAGTCGGCGTTAAAGGCCTGTATCCGGCTGGTGAAGGTGCCGGATATGCTGGTGGCATCATGAGCTCTGCCGTGGATGGTATACGGATAGCAGATAGCATTGCAGGAAGGCTATAAACCCGTACCCGTTATCCTTTTAGCGCTTTATCTTTTTTCGGCCTGTTGCTGAATAAACCGGTTGTAACCCTGATCGGTTCCCTTGATGTGACACACGAGCCAATGCACCATAAAATCCAGCACACTTGCACCTACTTCCTGCCCACCGATAAATTCCACCTGGATTTCACGTAACCGTGACACGAAATTGTCATGCTCTGTACGGTGAACGATCAGATCAGGATAGTTGCATGACAACATCAGCCGCTCTTCCTCACTGAAATGCTCCGTTACATAAGAAATTAAGCCCCAAATGACCTCACCAACAGCTTCTGAGCTGTCATCGCTTTTGATCGCTTCGTTAAGAGTGTTAATCCAGTCGAAGATAGCTTTGTGCTGCTGGTCAATGGTTGGAATGCCAAGCGCGATACTGTCGTCCCATTCAAAAAAAGCCATTTTTATTCACCTCTTCTTCCCTGTTCAAGGTTTTGGAATGTTCACCTTTAAATCAAATTCCCGCACGCTACCCCGTGAGGTGAGTGGCAGGTCGAACTTCGCTGCATCTCCGATAACAACCAGTTTAAACGCGTCCGGGTGTAGATATTTCTGAGCCGCTTCCAGTATATCTTTCTTTGTTACTTTGGCAATATTATCGCGATATTGTTCAAGGTAACCATCAGGATACCGGTAATATTCTAGCCGTGCCCGTTGGTTGACTATCGAAGCCGGGTTGGTAAAGCCGAACATGAACGAATTTATCATGTACTCCCGTGCGGCATATAATTCGGCGTCAGTGACCTGCTCTTTGGTCAAATCAGTGATGATTTTGTTCATAAGGTTGAGCGCTTTGCCGGTAGATTCTGCCTTGGTTTCAGTTTCTGCGATAAAACTGCCGGTGAAACGGCGCCCGATATCGAAATGACTACCGACGCTGTAGGCCAGTCCCTGATTGGTCCGAATCTCCATGGTCAATCGTGACGTAAAACTTCCCCCCAGGATATAATCCAGCAGGCGCACGGCGTAGATATCAGGTGAGTCCTTGGTCAGTCCCAGATGGCCCATGCGGATAACGGTCTGATTCACATCTTTCTTGCCGTAAAGTATTTCACCCTGAAACCGTTGTTGTGGTTGTGGTACCTCCGGCAACACCAGAGTCGTGCTCTGTGTCGTTGCTTTGAAAACGGAGTTCAACTCTTTAAGAAGAGCTGTTCGATCAAAATCACCGGATACCGACAGAATCATATTGTCCTGTCGATAAAAACGTTGGTGGAAGTCTACAAGGTCCTGGCGTTTTATGGCATTGATCGATTCGAATGTCGTGATGTCACCCAGGGGGTGACCAGCGTATATGGCGCGGTTTATCTCTCGTCCTGCGATCTCTTTGGGATCGTCATTTTGACGCCGCAGGCTTTCTATCGTCTGTCTGCGGAAAATTTCGATACGTTTTTCGCTGAAATCAGGGCGGAGCAGTACATCGCTGAAAATCTGCAGTGTGCGGCTGAAATTCTTTTTCAGAGCCGTGAGAGAAACTGTACCCATATCGCTGCCGATACCGCTTTCAACAGCCGAGGCCATGAATTCAAGCTCGTCATCCATTGTTTCGGATGCGGTGCCCGCTGCACCACCGCTGCGCATTACGCTGCCGACCATGCCGGACAGGCCCGCTTTTGCAGCCGGTTCGTAGACCGACCCGACCCGTACCATGGCGCTCATGTTGATGATCGGCAGTTCCGTGTCGCGAAGCAGGTAGACCGGTATCCCGCACTCAAGAACGACTCGTTCTGTTGATGGTATTTTAAAGTTCAATTCCGGGAACTTCATGGTTCTTGGATCAGCCAATCGCTGATTTACGACACAACATCCCTGCAACATAACGGTAACCAGAACGCAGAGAAAAACGAGGAGTGCTCTCATTTGTCACCCCCTTTTTTCGTGATAAATCCGACCGTGCGGTTCTCGCGGGTGAAATACGTGGTAGCAACTCGCATGATGTCGGCTGGTGTCACCTTGGCAATTTTACCCCGATGTTCAGACATATAACGCCAGCTGCCCGTTGTCGCTTCATACTCGGTCAGGTTGCGGGCCAGACCGCCGTTGGTTCCCATGCGGCGGGCCTCTTCGTACTCGATTTTATTGAGAATCCGTTGCAGATCACGTTCGGCAACCGGCGCGGTTTTCAGCAGATCCAGTTCAGCCTGAACCGCCTCTTCAATCTCTTTGGTCGTATGGGGAGCACGTGGATTCGCGCTAATAACAAACATGTTCGGATAGCGGTGCCCCGGCGCGTCAAACGCCCCAATGTCGGTGGCTATCTGTTTTTCAATAACCAGTTTTTTGTAAAAACGCGACGTGCGACCACTGCCGAGAATCATGCTGATTACGTCGAATACATAGTCATCAGGTGCAGCGATCGACGGTTTGTGGAAACCTATCATTACTGTTGGTTCAGCCTCGGCAATCAGTTCTATGCGTCGTTCACCCGCTTGCTTTGGTTCATCTGCAGTAACTGGTGCCGGTTCTTTGCCCGGTTTGATTGAACCAAAATAGCGCTCGACCAGGGCGATTGTCGCCGTGGCGTCGATATCTCCCACCACTGCGATAATGGCATTATTGGGTGCATAGTAACTATGTAAGAACTGTTCCGCTTTGGTGCGGGTCAGATTTTCAATGTCCGACATCCAGCCGATTGTTGGCTGGCCATAGGGGTGAGCCAGATAGCTTGAAGCGACAAATGTTTCCCATAACTTGCTTTCCGGATCGGCATCATAGGACCTGCGGCGTTCTTCCATTACGACTGACCGTTCGGTGTAAAATTCTCGGAGGACTGCATTCTGCAGACGATCTGATTCTATTGCTGCCCACAGTTCCAATTTGTTTGCCGGCAGACTGATCAAATACGTTGTACCGTCACGACTGGTAAAAGCGTTATAGCCGGTGCCACCGTTTTTTGAATATAACTCGAAAAATTCATCCTTAATGACGAGCTTGGATGCAGCGGCTTCAAGGGTGGACAACTGTTTTTCAAGTGCTGTTATTGCGGCAGTGTTATCCTTGCCTCGTCGTGCTTTTTCAGCCATTAACGCATGGGCAACGCCTTCTATCTCATCAAGGATCGGTTTTTCTGCGGCATAATCCTTTGTCCCCAGTGTGGTGGTACCTTTGAAGAGCATATGCTCGAGCAGGTGGGCAATTCCACGTTCGTCACTGCGTTCATCAACGCTTCCGACTCTGAAACGAATCCAGGCCGAAACAGTTGGCGAGGTATGCCGCTCCACCATCAACAGCTTCATGCCGTTTTTCATGGTGTGTTCAACAACTTTATCTTCAAGAGTCGCAGCATCTATGCTGGTGACAAATGATGCCAACAATACAGCTGCGATCAATATGCGTTTCATATTTAGACTCCCTTAAAACACGCTAAATTTTATGTATTTCCGTGGATTTTCCTTGAAATCCTTTACCAAGAGATCAAGGTCATCGACCATCTTGTTCATTTTTTCATAAAGTGCCTTGTCGTTTACTAACTTGCCGGCAGTGCCGTCCCCGGATTTGACTTTTCCCGTCACCTCTTCTATCGCTTTAACCGATGACTCGGCTTTTGTCAGCAGAGAGAGTCCTTTGTCATAAAACTCCCGATCATTAAGCAGCATGCCAACCGTGCTCTCTTTTGATATGATTCGTTTTTTTAAGTCGCTGACGTCATCTGCTGCCTGGATGCTTTTATCGGCAAGCGAGGTCAGCTTCGTGTAGAGCGCCTTGTCGTAAATGAGTCTGTTAAGCGTTCCATCAGAAGCCTGAATATCCATGAGTGTGCGGTCGGCACGGTTGAGGATGGCGATCAGTTTGTTATATGGTTCCGGATCCCGGTTGAGTTTTCCAAGAGTGCCCTCTCCCCGGTTTATGGTGATTATCAAATCTTTCATTTCAACGGCCAGGCGGGCAACATTGCTATAGAGCGTCTCGTCTTTATTGAGCTTACCAAGTGTCCCCTTACCTTTTTCGATGTTGTCTATGATTCCGTTGACCTTGTCAAAGGTGTCGCCGGCCTTCTGGATGACATCATCCAGTTTCGCAACGGATGTCCCCTGTAATATGGCGGGAGGTTTCTCGGAATAATGT
>CAIRND010000610.1 GCA_903879825.1 uncultured Geobacteraceae bacterium | reverse complement strand
GCTGGTGAATCCACCTGCGGGAAAAGAGGCTTTCCTCCTTACCCTGATCAAGGATCGTGTCTCTCCCGGCGTTGATCCGGCTGCTGAAGTAAAAGCTGCTTTCCTTGCTGAAATCGTTGTCGGCACAAAAAAATCACCATTGGTTACCCCGGTTGATGCCATTCGTATGCTCGGCACCATGATCGGCGGTTATAATGTGGCCCCTCTGGTTGGCGCATTAACTGACCCTGCACTGGCTGGCGAAGCAGCGTGTGCCCTGTCCAGCTTGACACTTGTGTATGACAACTTTGAAAAAGTTGTTGAGCTTTCTGCAACCAATGAAGCGGCAAAAAAAGTCCTTCAGTCCTGGGCCAACGCTGACTGGTTTACGCACAAACCAAGCCTGGCTGAAATCATCAAAGTCAAGGTGTACAAAGTGGAAGGCGAAATCAACACTGATGATTTTTCTCCTGCCGGCGATGCCTGGAGCCGTCCTGACATCCCACTGCACGCTCTGGCTATGGGAAAAACCCGCTTTCCTGATGGACTGGCAACTATTGCTCAATATCGCGCTGATGGCTTTCAGGTTGCCTTTGTCGGCGATGTTGTCGGAACCGGCTCGTCACGTAAGTCCGCCTGCAACTCTGTCCTGTGGTACATTGGCCAGGAAATCCCTTGCGTTCCCAACAAAAAAACTGCCGGCGTCATTATCGGCAGCGTCATTGCCCCTATTTTCTTCAACACCGCCCAAGATTCCGGCGCACTGCCACTGAAAGCGGATGTTTCAAAAATGAATACCGGTGACGTCATTGTTATCAATACGGTAAAAGGCGAAATCACCACTGAGGCGGGCGAACTGCTCTCCACATTTCAGATCGCCCCCAACACACTGGCAGACGAATTCCGCGCCGGTGGCCGTATTCCACTGATTATCGGTCGTGCTGTTACTGACCGTGCCCGCGCCGCACTCGGCCTTGGCGCTACTGAAATATTCACGCTGCCGGTTAATCCGGTTGCCGTTGCTGGCCAGGGATACTCCCAGGCGCAGAAAATGGTCGGTCAGGCATGCGGCGTTGCCGGCATCCTTCCGGGTACCGCCTGCGAGCCGAAAATGACCACGGTTGGATCACAGGATACCACCGGTCCGATGACCGCTGATGAATTGAAAGAGCTTGCCTGTCTCAAGTTCCTGTCGCCGATGTTCATGCAGTCATTCTGTCACACCGCCGCTTATCCAAAACCGGCCGACGTCAAGATGCACAAGTCTCTGCCGCAGTTTATTACCGAGCGTGGCGGCGTTCCACTGAAACCGGGCGACGGCGTTATCCATTCCTGGCTGAACCGTCTGCTGCTTCCTGACACCGTCGGTACCGGTGGCGATTCTCACACCCGTTTCCCGATCGGTATCTCTTTCCCGGCCGGTTCCGGTCTGGTCGCTTTTGCCGGCGCCATGGGTTTCATGCCGCTTGATATGCCGGAATCAGTTCTGGTTCGATTCAAAGGCACACTCAACTCCGGTATCACCCTGCGTGATGCGGTTAATGCCATTCCATACTGGGCCATCAAGCAGGGCCTGCTGACCGTTCCAAAGAAGAACAAAGTTAATATCTTCAACGGCCGCATTCTGGAAATGGAAGGATTGCCCGACCTGTCCGTCGAGCAGGCATTCGAATTGACCGATGCCGCTGCAGAGCGCTCCGCCGCAGCAGGATGCATCAAGCTTTCCGAAGCTTCCGTTGCCGCATACCTCCGTTCCAACGTGGCACTGATGAAAAAGATGATTGAAGAAGGGTATCAGGACGCCCAGACGCTGCAAAATCGTATTGATGCGGTCAATGAATGGCTGAAAGCACCAAAACTGCTTGAAGCCGATGCCAACGCCCAATACGCTGCGGTCATCGAGATTGATCTGTCTGAGATCACCGAGCCGATTCTGGCCTGTCCTAATGACCCGGATGATGTCAAGCTGCTGTCTGATGTTGCCGGTACACCGATTCAGGATATCTTCCTTGGTTCCTGCATGACCAACATCGGTCATTTCCGTGCTGCCGCCGAAATCTGGCGCGGCCAGAAGTTCAACCCGTCTGTCCGTACCTGGATCTGTCCGCCGACCCGTATGGATCAGCAGAAGCTGAAAGATGAGGCCTACTTCTCAATCTACAGCGCTTTTGGTGCCCGTATTGAAATTGCCGGCTGCTCGCTCTGCATGGGTAATCAGGCACGCGTACCGGATGGTGTCAATATGTACTCCACCTCGACACGTAACTTTGATGACCGTATCGGTAATGGTGCCAAGGTATATCTTGGTTCTGCCGAGCTTGGTGCGGTAACCGCGTTGATCGGCAAGCTGCCGACACCGGCCGAGTTCCTCGCCATCTACAAAGAAAAAATTGAACCGAACAAAGAAAAGATCTACAAATATCTGCAGTTTGATGAGATGCCTGAATATAAATAATCTCTTTTGTCTCTCTGAAAAAAGCGGCCCATCGGAATCTTCCGGTGGGCCGCTTTTTTTACGTGATGATACTTCTGAAATGCTGCACACTTGTACTGACCACCCTTGAAAAACAGTTTCACGCAACGACGCAACGACGCAACGTATGAAATCAGTCGCCTTAAAGTGTGTCATTTTCAAGTTCACCCGGTTGGTTGGTCGCTATTTCGTTATAAGTCTTTGTTTCTCGTTGCGGCGTTGCGTGATCAAATGCCATATCAGGTTTACTGCTTTCCCCCCACGGTTTTCCCACCGCATATTGTTCCAAACAACCGACCTCTGGCCCTTCGGGCGTGTAATGTATCATATTCTTGTTACAAAAAAGATTAGTATACATACATAAATATGTAACTTAATTTGAGAAACAATATAGACGTACTTTGTCTTTTATGTTCCCGTTTAACATGAATGCTGTTTTATATTAAGTATAATCCGTACTATTATAGTAGGAATTATTTTGGTATGTATTGGCCAAAAAAAACTTAACATCCCGTATATATTGCAAAATTATGTGTTAAATTGACAGATAAAAACACCGGTATATTTTTTCATAACGTCTGAATAAAAAATTATTATAATTGTAAGATTTAAGTTGATTTCTTTTTGTTTTAGGTGCATTTGATTTCTTACGATTGATGATTTTAATATAAATTATTTTATTTTATGTAAACACTTTCAAAACGATCTCTGTTCACACAACGCCACACCGTTTTTGCCACACACCAGTTTAGTTTTCAGTAACCATTATGTCCAGGTTCAGTTTGATTTGAACAATACGGGGGGAAAATGACAGTCGAAATAAAAATGATTTCCGGAACGTGTGAGGGTGATTCGCCTGAAAAGAAGTTTGAGCGAGTGGGGATGGTTTCGTGGCTGTGGTATTCCTCGAAGCTGCATCTTAACTGGCGGCTGCGCATCATGATGAACAGCACGGTGCCTGCCATTGAAACTGGGCAGTATGCGTTGTTGCTGGCTGATGGTTTTCCGGTGGCCTACTGCGCCTGGGCATATATGGACCGTGCCGCAGAGCGCCGCTATCTGGATGATCCCAACGCGATGCAGCTGGCGGATTGGACGAGCGGTGACCGGATGTGGTTTATCGATTGGTTGGCGCCTTTTGGGCATAACGCCCTCATGTATAAAGAGATGTGCGGGTCGTATCATCAGGACGCCATCGCCCGTTCCTTGCGGGTCAAGCAGGGGAAAAGTGTTGCGCGTGTTTTTGAATTCCGCGGCCGGAATATTACGGCAGCCGCAGCCAGAAAGAAATTTGACGAATATCTGGAAGATTTCAAGCTGATGGCCGCCGAAAGAGCCACGGCGAACGCTGCGGAACCTGCCGCGCAGTAACAGCCACCGCACTGCCGATACCTGACCTGCAATCATATAAAAGGGAGATCATCATGGCAACTACACCAACCGTACCCGCTACAACCACACCGGCAACCCTGCCAACAGTTACCCGCCTGATTGACTGGTTTAATGTGAGCGATTTCAAACAGACGTCCACTTCAATGAAAGATTATAAATTTAAACTCGATACCGACGGAACACTCAAGTTTTATTATTTCGATCCTGCTACCCAAAAAGACACAGTGATCAAATTTGCGGCGGTAACCAGCAACAGCACTTATTACAGCACTGCCAGCCGCATAGAATCTATAGCGCTAAGAATGGTTGACTTTGCTAACTTAAACGCAGCAAGACCTGCCACTGCAGCGAATATAGGTCTTAGCCCCTCTTTCAAAAACATTGCTGACGCCGCTGCGGCCATGACGCTTCTCTACGCAATGCAGGGATTAGCGACTACTCTCTTTGCAGGAAAAACGTATCTGGATTTAATCGCAGCTCCTGACAGTAAAGGTGTATCTAATCAAGTGCTACGCAATGCGGCAATAGTGGATATAACGGCGAAATCGCTGACCATCCTTAATGGTGTTACCCTCGCGTACAAAGTTGATACCTACTCAAGCTTTACCAAGGTTATAGCCGGTGAATTAAAGGCTGATGGCACCGCATATACTGTGGACGAAGCCAAGGCATACAACCAACCAAACGAAACCTCCAAAAACGAAATCAGTGTGTTTCAATTCTTCTTCGCGGCCGCTATCGGCGCCCTCACGACGACAGTAGCGGCGTTAAAGCTAACTGATGCAAATATGATAGATGAGGATCCTGTAAAGCATTCTGACGCAAATAGAAATAAAATGATTATAGCCAGAATAAATTTGGCAGCCGCTGCCCTGTCCACCGCCAGTTCCCTTATCAGAGGATTCGCGTTCGTTGCGACATTAAAAAGTGTCGGCGTGAATGGACAAATAGTAAGTGAAAGATTCGCACAGCTAGGACGAGGACTACAAATTGGCGCGACTGTTATAAATGTGGCGGCATCCGTGCTTCAGGGCGTGAGCATGGGTCATAATCTGGAGAATACCAGTGACTCGGAAACCAGAGAGGCTATAAAGGCGGAGATAGCTATCAGCATGACTGCGGCGGTTATCGGTTTATTTTCCGTTGTCTGCCCGCCTCTGATGTTGGTGAGCGCCATAATGACCGCCGTCAGTCCCACGGGTGTGGTCGCGCTGATTCAGGAGCAACGGGTTATCGATAAGATCAATGAAATGGGGAATACTTCAATTACCTATGGCTATCATGGTGACCTTGATCTTGCGGCGGCTATGCAGGTTGCCAAGGATGTAAAAGTTGCCGTTATTGCTACAAATGCGGTTGTTGCGGTGGTAGCAGCGGTTATGATCGTTGGTCTGGCCACTGCTGGTGCCTCTTTCGGGGTGACTGCCGTTGTCGCGATTTTTGTCATTGCAATCACTTTTCTGATAGCGGCGATTCAGCAATGGGTTATCGAAGCAAAATATGAGGGGCTGCGCCGTGAGATACTTGCTGTTGGAAACGATATGGGAGAGGCGTATTACGCCACCGGCTATCTGTCCCGTTACATGACCGATTACCGCACAGATGTCGGCGAGTATTGCAAGCGTCTGCTGAATGGTACCAACAGTGAACAGGTTATCGCCTTTACCGGAGTGCTTTCTGATGTGGTGATGCGCCTTGAAGCCGGCCGGACTAAAACGCAGGCCGGTTTAAGCAGCGGTCAGGCCATGATTGATGTGTTTAAAAGAAATACCGGTTTCGACGGTGCCACACCGAAAAATTTTGTGGTGAGCAGCCCGTACGGAGTGCCGGTGGAAGAGATTAACCTGGGTAATTACGGCGCTCCGGTCACCAGACAGGCTTTTACCTTCACCTCGCCGCTGTTGTCGGCTGCCATGGAAACCTGGAGCCAAAGCGGTGCGGGAAAAAACAGCTTTAAAAACAATATAACTGTTTTACGTGGAACCGGTTGGAAGATCACCGATCGTGCCGGCGAGGTGTCCACCTATGGCGATTTTACCAATATCGTTGCCGGTTGGAAAGATGCTACGCACTTTGAAAGTTTAAAAATGAATCTTTCTATGGGAGGGGGTGATGACACGATGGTTCTTGGCGCCGCCATCTACACAGCCGATGGTGGATCGGGCAGTGATACGGTTGATTACAACGATATAAAAGGAAAGGTTTCTGTAACGCTCGGCCAAAAAAATGATGGGAGTGCGGATTCCGGTTATATCAGCGTCAAGAAAGAGCTTATCGGCGCCTCGGTAGCCGTTGAATCGATAACGGAATCAACTGCGGATATAGGGAAGAAAACGTATGTAACACAGTGGCGCACCATCGCGATGGAAACAAAAACATATACGGTCACCGACAGTTTGATCAACGTTGAAACGGTACGGTTGTCGTCCGGCAATGACACGGTGACTGCCGCCAGTGGCTATAAAAACGATATGACCATTGCGGCGGGCGCCGGCAACGATACCGTCACGACTGGTGCTGGCAACGATGTCATTTATGGCGGTCTCGGCGATGACGTTATTCATGGCGGCGCCGGCAATGACGTCATCTTTAACGACAGCGGCGTACGGGGAGCTAAAAATACCGCTGATGCGACGAAATTCATGCAGAACAGCCAAACCGATAAACTGTTTGGCGATGCTGGCGATGATCAGTTTATACTTTCCTGCTCAAACGGCGCGGTTGACGTTAATTCAACCATTGATGGCGGCGCAGGAAGCGACTGGGTAACACTGATAGGAGGGGATAACAACGGCGCGGCATACAGCAGGAATGGGGATGTCACGGTTCAAAATGCGTTTAACGCCGTTACGGGTGACAATGTCTCCTCCCTGTATCAGGCGGCTATAAACCTCACTTCCGGACAATTAGCGTCAGTGCGGGCGCCGGAAAAGATCGACGGTCTTGATGTGGCTGCCGCCGTTGAGAAGTATACCCTCACGTCGGTTGAGAATGCCGATGGTGGCAATGTCAGCACCTATATTCTTGGGACAGCTGCTGACGACACCATCGCGATCAACGGGGCCAATAATTACGTCACCACCGGTGCCGGCAATGATACCATTCTGGTTACGGTCAGGGATGGCCAGTCGAGCATCATTGACGCCGGTGCGGGGAGTGACAGCCTGATGATGTCAACCGGACTGACCGGTCAGCATAGCCTGCTGTACGATATGAACAAAGGGAGGATCACCGCCACTAAAGATGCCGCAACGAAGATATCCGCACAAATTAAAACTACCGGTGTGGAACAGGTCGTGTTGGGCGAGGCAAATTGCGACAGCACTGTTATCGGCGACAGTAAAGGCAATATAATTTATACCGGTGACGGCAATGACAACATCAGCGGGCTGGCCGGCGATGATGTGATAATTGCCGGCAGCGGCGCCAATGATTTGAACGGCGGCGACGGCGCTGACATGTTTTTAGTGCAGGGCGCCTCTGTGAAGGGCGAAAAGAGCCGTAATATCATTGATGGCGGCGCAGGTATTGACTTTGTAAACTATGAGACGGCTGACAACGCGGCAAACGGCGGCTTCGGCACGGCTGGTCTTGATGCGGCCGGGCAGCTGGTTGCCGGCACCGGCCTGGTGATAAACCTGGCCCAGGGAAAAACGATCAAAGCATTTACGACCCTGCAGCAGACCGCCTATGCTGCAGGCACGCAGGTGGCGGATAGTAATACCGACAGCCTGCTCAACATTGAAGGAGCAACAGGGGGCGGTGGCAACGATTTTATTATCGGCTCTGCCGGCGACAACCTGCTGAACGGCGGGGGGGGCAACGATACCATCCGTGGCGGCGACGGCAAAGATGTCATTGATGGCGGGGAGGGCAATGACAGTCTGTATGGCGAAGCGGGAGATGACACTCTGCGGGGAGGTGCCGGCAGCGATACGTTGTACGGTGGCGCCGGCAACGATGTCCTTGCCGGTGGCGGCGGCGCCGATATGCTCTACGGCGGTGATGGCGATGACGCACTCAGGTACGCACGATCAAAAGTAAATACAACCGATGTGACGACCTTTGATGGCGGATCCGGGGTTAATACGCTGGATCTTTCCGGCGTCGGTTCCGAATATCTGGATGCAACCATAACAACTCAGCAGCAGTATGCTGACTACCTGACCGGCACAGTTTTGCCCGAGTTTGATAAAATTGCCGCTGCCAACACCTACGCCATGGAAGTGCGGCTGGGCGATGGGTCTGTGCGGAGTTACGTGGCGGCAGGTGGCTACAATCAGGACAGTTTCACCAATATGCAAAATGTTGTCGGCTCGGCATTTTCAGATCTGCTTGTCGGAACCTCCGGCGACAACGTTCTTGACGGGGGCTATGGCGATGACACCCTGATCGGCGGCCTGGGCAACGATACCTATGGCGTGGACAGCACCAGGGATGTCGTCACGGAGAAGGCTGGCGAAGGGATCGACACGGTTAAAAGCTCGATCGATTACACGCTGGGCGATAATCTCGAAAACCTGATATTAACCGGAAACAACGCCATAAACGGGAAAGGTAATAGCGGTGTCAACACTATTGACGGCAACAGCGCCGCCAATGATATTGATGGCGGCGGCGGCGCAGACACCCTGCGGGGCGGATCCGGCGATGATGCTTACATGGTCAGCAATGATGGTGTCACCATTGTCGAAAATCTGGATAGCGGCGACGATATGGTCTTAAGCTCGATCAACTATACACTTGGCGCAAACGTTGAAAAACTCGCGCTTGGTGGCAGCGCCAATCTAAGCGGCAGCGGCAACGAACTCGACAACACCATTATGGGCAATAGCGGCAATAATACCATGACCGGTGGGGGGGGCAACGATCTGTTGACCGACCTGTTGTCCAATGACGGAGGGGGCTCTGATACCTATGTCTTCGATTTTTCAGTCACCGGAGGCTCCGGGGTCGATATCATCAATGATGACAGCGGCGCGAGCGATTCCATCCGCCTTGCCAACGTGGCGTTTTCCGATTTGGTATTCAGCCGTGAAACCAGTGATACCGGCAATGACAACCTGGTTATTTCCCGTCTGAACAACGGAGGTGCCGTGGATGGCCTGAAAGTCACCATTGCCGAGTTTTATAAAACGGATGGTTCACACCGGATTGAACGCCTTTTTCTGGAGCAGGACAACTACGACTATTTCATGCCGGAAGATCCGGCCCTCGTCTATCTGTCTGGCAACGCCTATACCGGTACCGATAACAACGACACCATTACCGGCACCAATAAAATGGATTTTATCGACGGAGGGGCGGGCGCGGACACAATGACCGGCGGCGCCGGGGACGATATCTACCTGGTTGACAATGCCGGGGATGTTGTCGTGGAATTGGCGAAAGAAGGCATTGATACGGTGCAGAGCAGCATCAGCTACACAGCCGGCGTAAATGTCGAAAATATCCGCCTGGATGGAGTCGCTGATATCAACGGCAGCGGTAATGAGTTGGATAACGTATTATATGGCAACAGCGGCAATAACATCCTGACCGGCAATGCGGGCAATGATGTTCTGGATGGCGGCGCCGGCAATGACCGTATGGTGGGCGGCACCGGCAATGACACGTATATTGTTGAGGAGGCTGGCGATGAGGTTGTGGAAGCCGCCGATCAAGGTACGGATATCGTCAGGAGCACTATCAGCTATACCCTTGGCGCAAACGTGGAATACCTGGCTTTACTTGACGCAGCAAATATCGACGGCACCGGTAACAGCCTGGACAACTATATCATCGGTAATAGCGGCAATAACAGTATTAATGGCGCTGCCGGCAAAGACACCATGCAGGGGGCTGCGGGTGATGACACCTATTATGTGGATAATGAAGCCGACGTAGTTATTGAAAGCGGCATGAGCGGCACCGATACGATCAAAAGCACGATCAGCTTTACGCTCTTTGATAACGTTGAAAACCTGACCCTGCTGGGTACCGCTTCTAATAGCGGCAGCGGTAATCTGCTTGATAACGTGCTGACCGGCAACGGCGGCAACAACACCCTTACCGGCTACGCGGGCAATGACACCTTGGACGGCAAAGCCGGCGACGACACCATGGTGGGGGGAGTCGGCAACGATACCTATGTTGTGGATAGCAGCCGCGATGTGGTTGTCGAGAAGTTGAATGAAGGTGATGATACAGTTATCAGCAGCATCAGCTACACACTTGGTGCCAACGTCGAGAACCTGACCTTGAGCGGCAGTAGCAACATCAACGGCAGCGGTAATGACGGTGACAATATTATTACCGGCAACAGCGGTAACAACATCCTGACCGGCGGCGGTGG
>CAIRND010000609.1 GCA_903879825.1 uncultured Geobacteraceae bacterium | reverse complement strand
TGTATTTTTTGCTCAGGTTTTCTACTTTGATGACAGTCATGTTGTTCCGATTAACTTTTGATTGAGGGTTCAAATGTTGAGATGTTTAGTTGTTAATTTGTAAGTTGTTTAATTGTTGAATTGTAAAATGTTAAACTAGTGCAAAATTTTAATATTAACATGCTTTTAGTTCTACATTTCACCAATTCAGCAGCCGTCCAATTGTAAAAGAGTAAGCAGCCACGGCTTCCCCAATTTAACAGCTTAACAATTCTCCAATTCCACCTCTCCGCATTTCCCCAATTCAACAGCCTTCATATCAATTGCGATTTGTGTAAAGCGTTCAGCTTGTTTGATATTTCGTAGATTTTAGTTCTAATCTGATCATGTACTTGCTCATTGATATATCCCAAGTCTTTCACTATGACCAATTGAGAGGTAACTTCCATGAGCGAACTGTACGCAATCTGATAAAAATGCGCCTTATCTTTCTTGCTGGTTCTGGAACTTCCCTCTGCAATGTTTGAAGCAACTGATACCGCAGCTCGATTCATCTGTGATATCAGACCAAAGCGTTCTTCCCGTGGGAAGCCTTCTGTGATTTTGTACAATGCAACTGCAAAATCTTTTGCAAGCTTTCAGACATCCAATCGTTCAAACGCATAAAGATAAGCCGCCATGGCTTCCCCAATTTTACAGCTTAACAATTCCCCAATTCAACGACTCTTGCCGCTTCGCATCAAATCACATCCGCAAAGGTCTTCTCTGTTCTTCTAAAATACCACACTCCGGTCACCAGGAAAACAAGAACTAACCCGTTGGAGATCAGAAAACCGGGCCAGAAGATCCGCACGTCTCCACCCAGGATTGCCCAACGAAACCCGTCTATGACACCAACCATGGGGTTGAGGTTGTAGAGTAACCGCCATTTCTCGGGAACGACACTACTGGAAAAGCCGACGGGGGAGATATAGAGACCGAACTGGACTATGAAAGGGACAATATAGCGAAAATCGCGGTATTTGACATTGAGGGCAGTCAACCAGAGACCGACTCCCATGGCAGCAGCGAACGCGATGACAATAAATATTGGCAGGGTAAAGATGCGCCAACCGGGGACGAACTGATACCAGGCCATCAAAGCGACCATAATTACCCCGGAGATCAGGAAGTCAACAAAACTGGTGATGATAGCGCTGGAGGGTATGATCAGTCGCGGAAAGTATACCTTTGAAATCAAATTGGCGTTGCCGACCAGACTGTTACTTGCTTCAGAGAGGGAATTGGCGAAGAACTGCCAGGGGAGCATGGCGGCGAAGACCATGATCGGATACGGCACACCTTCGGAAGGGAATTTACCCAGTTTGCCGAATACTACAGTGAAGACAACCATCGTCAGAAAGGGACGTATCAGCGCCCACGCAACACCCACTACGGTCTGCTTGTAACGAACAAGAATATCCCGCCAGGCGAGGAAATAAAACAATTCGCGGTAACGCCATAGATCCGCCCAATAATGGCGCTCGGTGCGACCAGCTTCAATAATCAGTTTTTCTGCCATTGTGATCCATTTATTTGTGAGTGGTGTTCAACGCATTGCAGGGGCGCATCCATAATGGCAGAATTTGAGGCAAGAAAAACCGTCTCAATATACTACTCACTCATTTTCGTGTCAATCTTCTTAATCCCATGATTAATTCATTCCAGCAGTAAAATCGATAAAAATCGAGATGTTACGTTATTATCTGAACATTTAGTTACCTACCGGGTATACGTACAACACCGTAAAACTGGATATCTTCATCGGTGATAGTGCACTGAGAAGCTCACCATCCTTATTTACAACAAGAACGATTTTGAGCGCAACCTGATCCAGAATGTGTATCGCCTGCTGAATGGAGGCATGGGCAGTCAAAATGGCTTGTGGTCATTTATTTCAGAAGAACTCACGTTAACACCTGCAATTATTTATCACACTGGCAGGAGCGCCCACAACGGTTACACCCGACGAGACGTCCTTAAAGACCAGCGAACCGGCGCCAACCAGACTACTGTCACCAATACCTATACCCTGAATGATCGTGGTCCCCGTGCCGATATGGCTTGATCTTCCGACTGTTACACCGCCGGAGAGGGCCACCCCAGGGGCGATGTGGCAACCGGATTGAGCCAAGTCCGTTGACCAGAAGTATTTCATCCGGAGAATAATTGCAAACGATTTCATCGCCACCCAGTACCGGAACCCCAAGAACGGTCGCTCCCGCCATCAAGGGATCAGGATCGACAATCCCCGCAATAAGAGCCGACGAAGCAAGCAGGGCATCAATCAAAACCCTGGCATGCCCCCCAGCGCCCAGGATGAGAACCGGCAGAGTCATTGAATTAATCGA
>CAIRND010000608.1 GCA_903879825.1 uncultured Geobacteraceae bacterium | reverse complement strand
GGAAACGCTATTACAGACCCAGCGTATGAATCCGTCACAACAACTTCATACAAAATTGAATACATACCGCTTACAACTGCAGCCGAAGGAAAAACGACCTACAAACTCAGACTGACAAACAAAACGACCGGAACCGCGGTTGCCGGCAAGACAATTACGCTTGCACCTACGATGACCATGACTTCCATGGGTCATTCCACTCCCTATGAAGCCCTGAGCAGTAACGGAGACGGCACCTATTCCGGTACAATTTATTTTGTTATGGCATCTGTTGCTGCTGACGGAAGTTCAATGGGAACATGGAATCTTGAATTTACTGTTGATGGAGAAACAGTAACATTTCATCCTACTGTGGCAATGGCGATTGGAAGTGTTGTTAAGCTGAAAGGGGTGAACGACAAAATTGGCAGTATGATGGGAAGTACCTCACGTACCTACCAGATATTTAACGATGGTATCGGTGGAAGTAATGTTAAGTTTTTCATCACTGCGGTGGATGATAGTGCGATGATGACGTTTCCGACTGTTTCAGTTGGTACAACGCTTCACAACCAGATGAACGCTGCTGTACCGATAACGGACATGACTGTTGATGTTTCTACTGACAAATCGACTTGGGCTACGCTCTCCGACAACGGTAGTGGACGATGGTCCAAGCCAGGCCTGGCAGCGCTCGCTGTCGGTTCACATCTTTATGTCCGGCTCACGGTCAATGGTGAGCAAAAAACAATCGATGGCGCCGCCGCTGGAGCATCCAATGCTTATGGCGACTTCACCATAGTTGGCATATAACGCCATGATCTCTAACTTTACATCCTATGCAATGGCAGCCCTCCTCGCGGGGGCTGCCCCCCTCTTCCCCACCGACTCCTTCGCCGCTTCCTGCTGTGGAGGCGGTTCGGCGGCATCTCTCACTGTTCCAAAATACGCCGTAGCGGTTGCCGATCTTTCCTTTGATACGGAATTTTACGACGGATACTGGAACCAAAACAGAAAATATATCCCGGATCCACCCGGCTCAAATTTAAGGCAGTACAGGCTCAATGCCGGGGCAGGCTACCGCTTCGCCAAAGATTGGCAGGCTAGCATTTCATTGCCATACGTGTGGAATGACAACAGCTATTCGGGCGTTTCTTCGCAGACCAATGGACTTGGTGACACGACGGTCTCTGTGATGTACGAGGTTTTGGATGACAATTCCGCCTGGAGGGTGCGTGATATTGGCGATATGATCCCTGGAGTGTCATTGGGATTATCGCTGCTGCTTCCCACCGGCATCTCTCCGTACGACAACCAGCAGAGCAGTTTTGACATTACCGGACGAGGATTTTATCGTCTGGACGGTACGTTACTGGTTGAGAAAACAATTCGCCCGTGGAATGCCTCACTTGCTCTCGCCTACGGTTCATACCTTGAGCGAACAATCAATCGTGAATATGGAAAGTATGTAGAGCCGTATAAAAAAGATTTGGGCGATCGATTTTCAGCAACCATTTCCTCTGGATATGCTTACGTTATTGGCAGCGGCGGCGACAGCGTTACTGGAACGGTTTCATACACGTACATGAATGAGGCAGATGCCAGCTTCAATGGGAAACAGGACAGTGGCAGCGGTTTCAACAAACAGTCCGTGGGCATGGCACTTTCCTATGCAAATAACGATAACAACTGGAGTGCCAGAATAGGATGGAATCATGCCATCAAGGAAAACGGCTGGGGAGAAAACTTCCCTGCAACAGATGTGATTTCAATGGGGGTGCGTTATGTATTCCTTTAGACTTGTTGGACTGCTGTTGCTAATTATTATGTCTGGCTGTGGTGACAATCTGATCCCCTCTGGGGAAGATAAGCGCCCCCCTGTGTTGGCTGGCAGTAGTGGCGGCAGTGTCACTCAGAAAGCTTCCGATTTTTCAGTTTCTGATTCAAATGGCAACGCAGTAACGCTGGCTTCCTCCACAGCGGGAAAGAGGGGTGCTGTCCTTTACTTCACCATGTGGTGCCCAATCTGCGACAGTCACATGAACAATTTGAGAGCCTACATTGCTCCATCTTATCCTGATGTGAATTTTTACCTGGTGGATTACGTGTCTGGAAGCATCTCGGAAGTTGCCGGTTCCGCGTCTTCAAATGGGTATGCGGGCGGTGTTTTTACCACACTTGCTGATACTGACCACATTCTTACCACTATATTCCAGGCCACCATGGGCACCACGGTGGTGATAGATAGTTCCGGAATTATCAGGATGAACGAAGATTATCGTGACGGGGCCAACCTGCGTGCAAACCTCAGCGCCCTGCCGTGATGGTCATACAAAAACGAGGGGAGTCATTATGAAGCAGAAAATATTCATTGTGTTGTCAATCGCCGTCATGTTGCTGTCCATTTTTTCTACAACCGCCTTGGCAGAGACTGATATTGATCAACATCGCGACTGCAAACAGTGCGGCATGGATCGCAAAGCCTTCGGCTACAGCCGGATGCTGGTAGAATTCAGAGATGGCAGGCAGGTAGGCACCTGCTCGCTCCACTGTGTAATTACCGAACTGAACAGCAACAAAAGCGGACAGGTAATCTCATTTAAAGTTGCGGATCGTGATTCACGGGAGTTGATTGATGCAGAGAAAGCCTCATGGGTGATTGGTGGCAAAAAACGAGGAGTTATGACCACGCGGGCTAAATGGGCATTTCGCTCAAAAGCAGCGGCGCAAAGTTTTGTTACTGCCAACGGCGGCATCATATCTAGCTGGGAACAGGTCCTGGCAGCGGCAAAAGAAGATGCAACTTCAATAATGCACAAATGAATCAGCTACCATAAAGAGGCACTTTGACCTAAACAGTCAGAGTTCCTGACCAAGTGACTCCAACGTCAAGTCCCCCCGACCATTCGGTCGCGGGGACTTTTTTGTCCATCCAAACTATACCTCAATAATGCGGGGGAGGTTCCTCTTGGGTAGAGTCACGTGATATGGATGGTGAGATAACCATAAACTGTTCCTTCAACGCAGAGAGATCACGCCTCAATGCTTCAATTACCAACTCCTGTCGGCAGACAATTACATTTAATTCCTGCAGAGTTTCTTCCTGCTGCATGTAGCGCATTTCCAATTCATTAATTCGTTGTTCCATGCCATTACCTCTGTTATAGAGTACTGTTTTCAGGTGAAATAAATACAGGCCTGCAATCGGCGCAGGCCTACGATACACCACGTTTCATAACTTCACAATTAATTCTATACCGTGGTTATTTTTGTAACTTACATAAAAAAATAAATTGTTGTATGATCTCGAAAATAACCACATCGCTTTACATCTGAACCTCACTTCCAAACACGATACAGTTTAGATAACTAAACAGATCACCACCTATCATCCAGGAGGGCATTATGTCACAACAGGATTTTACCGCTTCATCCACACGGGCAGGAAGAGGTACCGGCATTGCAACCAAGATTCTTCTGGCTGCATCCCTCGCCCTGATTACCGGCTTGTTAATCGTGGGGGGAGCAGCGCTGTACCTGGAAAAGCAGGCACTTGTGGGTTTACAAAAAGAGAACAGCCTGTCCTTTGTAAATCTCATGGGTGATGACATTAAAACCGCCATGATGGCTGATGATATGAAAAAAGTTGATGCCTACATCAAAGACGTACTTGAGCATAAACGAGCGGGTGCTTTTTCTATATTCAACGAAAAGGGTGAGGAGCGCGGCAGCCAAAAGAAGGGGGACCCACTGGTCTCTGAAGTTTTCAAAACAAATAAGCCCGCCAGTTCTGAAGCGATACAGAATGGAACCCATATACTTGAGACCGTATTACCTCTCCTCAATGAAGAACGGTGCCAAACCTGTCACGACAAAGAGACAAAGATACTTGGTGCACTCAAACTCAATACCAGCATCGAGGAGGGATACGCCGCCAGCAGAAAAGCAACCATATTGCTCCTGATATCTGGGATCGTAGCGCTTGCCATCAGTTTTTTCTGCCTGATGATTGTTTTGCGGGTTACCGTCACACAAAAACTGAACGACTTTGTCGCCAAGGTAACCGATCTTGCCAGAGGCGAGGGAGACCTTACCAAACAAATTATTGTCAAATCCAATGATGAATTTGGGCTTCTGGCCGACGAGATAAACTCTCTTGTGGACAAGATAAGAAGAATCATATCCCAGATTGCCCAGACCAGCGAACAGGTATCATCATCAGCTGTTCAGCTCCAGTCTAACGCGGAACAGATGGCCACCGGTGCCGAGCATGTTGCTGCTCAGGCAGAAACGGTAGCCACGGCGGGCGAAGAGATGTCCGCCACGTCCGGCGATATCGCACAGAATTGCCAGATGGCGTCCGAAGGAGCACAACAGGCCAGTGCCGCCGCAGTTTCCGGGGCTCAGGTCGTCGATGATACCATTAGAGTCATGAACAGCATTGCAGAACGGGTGAGAAGTTCTGCAGTAGCGGTTGAAAGCCTTGGGAGCCGCTCCGACCAGATTGGTGCAATTGTCGGCACTATTGAAGATATTGCAGACCAGACCAATCTCTTAGCGCTTAATGCTGCTATCGAGGCGGCCCGGGCCGGTGAGCAAGGCAGAGGTTTTGCTGTTGTGGCCGATGAAGTGCGGGCACTTGCCGAACGCACCACTCGCGCAACCCGCGAAATTGGTGAGATGATCAAGGCGATTCAGAAAGAAACAAAAGGTGCAGTAATAGCAATGGAAGAAGGTGTCAATGAAGTTGCTAAAGGGAGTGAAAAAGCGGCAGACTCCGGCAGGGCACTCGAACAGATTCTCCAGCAGATTAACGATGTCAATTCGCAGATTCACCAGGTTGCTACCGCTGCCGAAGAACAGACCGCAACGACATCTGAAATAAGCAATAACATGCAGCAGATCACTGAAGTTGTTGCCCAGACCTCTCGTGGCGCTCATGAATCGGCTGCTGCGGCCCATAGACTTTCTGCGCTTGCAGACGATCTCCGGCGCATTGTCGGGCAGTTCAAAATAGTATAGCGAAGCAGTAAATTCCCCTTTTAGGAGATGTAATGGATTTCATCACCGGCTTGTATTTGCACCTGAAAATCAGAACCCGTATTTTGCTGCTTTCTTTGTGTTACAGCTTCTGCATCATCTTTGCTGTCGTGGCCGGTCGAACATTCTCTCCAACATTTGCCATCCTGTCTACGGCCCTCTTTATCATTCTCGGCATGTTTTTCAGCGGATTACTGTTCTGGTCGATCAATGACGCACTCCGGCGAATTATCAGTTACCTGTCGAATATGGCTAATGGTGACCTGACTCAAACCATTGCCGCCAAGCGTAACAACGAAATCAGCACTATTATCCGCACTATTGCCAGTGTGCAGGCCACAATCCGCGATATCGTCACCCAGATATCTCTTTCATCGGAGCAGGTAACACAGACATCCCGCCAACTTCACTCCAGTGCAAGCGAGATTGCTACCGGAGCGGAGGACGTTGCAGCTCAAACTAATACCGTTGCCGTTGCCAGCGAGCAGATGGCGGCGACCTCAAATGATATTGCCAACAACTGCTTAAGCGCCGCAGAAAATTCACAGCAAGCAAGCAGCACAGCCCTCTCAGGTGCCGAGGCGGTCAGACAAACAACCAACGGCATGGAGCGTATCGCGTGCCAAGTGAAAGATGCTGCAAAAACGGTTGAGGACTTAGGGGCTCGATCTGAGCAGATCGGCCAGATTATCGGTACGATTGAGGATATTGCCGATCAGACCAACCTGTTGGCACTTAATGCTGCAATTGAAGCAGCCCGTGCGGGAGAACAGGGGCGTGGTTTTGCTGTCGTTGCCGACGAAGTTCGCGCGCTCGCTGAGCGGACGACCAGAGCGACACGGGAAATCGGCGCCATGATAAAGGCGATTCAGAGTGAAACCAAGAGTGCAGTCATTGCTATTGAAGAAGGGGTAGCAGAGGTTGAAAAGGGTACGGACTTGTCGGCAAGATCGGCTCAGGCACTCGAGCAGATTCTCGACCAGATAAACGGGGTAACCATGCAGGTGAACCAGATTGCGACCGCTGCCGAAGAGCAAACAGCAACTACGGGAGAAATAGCGTCCAATATCCAGAAGATAACTAACGTAGTACAGCAGACAGCTCACGGCGCAACCCAAACCGCATCCGCATCTTCACAACTCTCGCAGGAGGCCGACAAACTTCAGACTCTGGTCGGCAGATTCAAGCTATAATCAGCCATATTCGCTTCATCACAATAAAATACCACTCAACAATCAGGCCGGTCGACCCGGCCTTTTTTACACCTGTTTTTAGTAACAGCTCAGGTCATGAAAGAATTATTTAAAAACGAATTTCGTTTTTTTTGTTCTTATTCTTACCTGAGTAGTTACCTTTTTTTTACAATTCATCTGAAACATGGGACTTTTTAAAACTTCTGTACAGGATAAGGTCATATATAATTTTTAAGCCACCCGCGATTATGAATGGACTGCCGAGAAACACCGAAAAAAGAGCACCGGCAATTGCCGGCGACAGCGACGCACCAATGGATCGGGCAATGCCTGTTATACCGGCTGCGGCAGAACGTTCATCCGGCTCAACAACTGCCATGGTATAGGCTTGGCGCGTTGGTACATCCATCTGTGAAATACTGAATCGCAGTAAAAGAACGCTGATTGCGAGCGGATAATTCGGCATGAGCGGGACAAGTATAAGCAAAATATTTGATGGCAGATGGGTAAATACCATGGTCCGAATGAGACCAATTTTTTTTGCAAGCGGCACGGCAAGCAATGCCGAAACTCCGGCAAGTAAATTAGCACCAAAAAATATGCTGCCAAGCACGGCCTCGCTCGTACCGTAGCGGACATGGAACCAGTACGCTATAAAGCTCTGCAGTACAAAACCACCCGCAAATGCATCCAGTGAAAAGAGCATCGAGAGTTTTAGTATCACTCCACGCGATTTGTGCAGGCCGATCAGGGTGCGGGGCGCCTCGGGAGACACAGATGCTACCGTTTCGCACTCCCGTGAAAGCCCGCTGAAAACAAGTGCCAGTATGCCGCCGATAATCGCATAGCCACACAAAACGGCCCGATAGGAATCCAGCACGCTCGTGCCGCCATGTTGCAACAACGTAGCAAGGCCCCCTCCGGCAAGTGCTCCGAATGCTGTCGCAAATGACCCGACCAGATTATACCAGGCGAATAGCGCTGTTCTCTCCGTTTTTGATGCAAGCTGAGAAAGCATCGCCTGCTCGACAGGTAGAAACGGCCCTATTTCATTGCCACTCGGACTGATCACGCCTACTACGGCAGCAATAAAGAGAAGCAGTGGATTGCGAGTCATGATGAAGACCACTCCGGCCATCATCATGAGGACAGCGCCAATAATAAGCGTTCTCTTGCGCCCGAAACGATCAGCGGTTGTCGTGAGGAGAAGTGAAATCCCCGCATCACCAACGAGTGTCATTGAAAACAGGACACCCATGAAAAAGCCATCAAAACCGGATTCAGACAGGTAAAGCGCCAGTACGACCGAAACAAAACCATACCCGAAGAGCCTGAGGGTGCGGGCAATAAAAAGTAGAATAATATTTTTATCAATTTTCAGCATGGATCTCCTGATGTTCTGCTGTAATTACCATTCAGCGGACACCCGTATAAACTCAGTTTTTACGGTAGGTTAGTTAATTCAGCACATGGATGTTATAAAGTATTTGTATGGTAATGCAATCAATATCGGCCTCGGGAGACCAGTCATTCGTGTTATCCCGCAAAAAAACCCTTTTAACAGACAAGGAAGTTCCATGAAACTGAATTTGTTTGCATTACTGTCCCTTTTATTCTGTACCGCAGTCCCAATCTCTGCCGCTGAGCCAAATTTGAATGAGCTGTTGTCTCCGCCGGAAACAGCAGTGTCCGCCGGCACAGCAGCCTCAACCACACTCTATTCAGATTTCAACACATTTAACAATCTGATCCGTGACGGCAGAATCAGCAAGGGTGCGGCACGGGCAGAACTGCTCCGGAGACTTGCCGTAATTAGTGCCGACTACTACAGGCGAGGCGGGAGAGACTATTCCTCCGCAGAGTGGGTATTTCCGGTGGCCGGTTATGGTATCGGCGCCATAGACAAGGGGAGAAACCACGGTTTCGTCTCAAGCGGTTACGATTATTTCAGCGGCAACCGCCACGGGGGTCATCCGGCCTATGACATCTTTATTCACGACCGAAATCAGGACAGCCGGGAAGATCGAAATGGTAAGGCGGTTTCAGTGTTGTCGATGACCGGTGGAATTGTAGTGGCGCTTGAAAAGGAGTGGCAGAATGGAAGCAAGCTACGGGGAGGGAAGTATATCTGGGTTTTTGATCCGACAAACAACCTGCTGGTCTACTATGCCCATAATGAGGAGTTATTTGTCGAATTGGGGACCATTGTTACACCGGGGGACCTGTTGGCCACCGTTGGACGAAGTGGCCTTAATGCCGCAAAACGACGCTCCCCGACACACCTTCATTTCAGTGTGCTTAGCAGTAAGAGCGGACAACCTCTGCCCGTGCCGGTCTACCAGGAATTACAGCGGGCAAAGTGCATCTCGCAGCAGAGCTTATGAATAGAGCCAAACAGGGGAAACCTGTTTTTAATCAATAAGATCTTTCAAACCCCGGATAATTTCCACCTGTCTCTGAAAGCTGTAACGGGAGATCAACTGTTCTTGGTGCTTTTCCGGCATAATTCTGAATTTATAGGTGTACGGTGAGGCGTTTCCGGAAAGAGTTACCAGTGAAACGGGCACTTTGATCAGGGTCTGTTTCAAAAGCACCGGATCCGGAAGCATAAACTTTACAAACACATCCTCACCGCCCTCTAAAACGGTGTACGTATCAGCTTCTACTGCAATCCCCTGTGTCGAAATATCCATGAGCATACAGGTTATTACTTGTTCACCGTTTTGAATAGTTGCGCGTACCGGCGGATCAAGATTTAATCGTACTGCGGCACGTTTTTCGGCCAGAACCTCAACAAAACCTAGTTTATTGAGCGACGCTGCATGTTTTCTAATATTGACATATTGGACATGGGCAACAATAGGAAGGGGAAAAAGTTTACTTCGAATCAGCGTATAATGGTCACTGGCAATTGCAACCGCTTGCTGAGGATTAACATCCAGATCGAGGTTACCACGATCCACACCAAGAACCGTAGCGGAATATGTAATGGGCAACCCTTTAAAATAATTGGTCAGACTTACTTTTACCGGGGTTTTTGAAGCACATTTTTCATGAAAGGTTTTAAGGATCTCAGCCTGATCATCATCAAAAGTCGACTGAATTCGTGTACTAAATAGGGAGGTAAAATCCATAACATCCTGGCAACAATTAGTTTATAAAATCCAGAGGGATAGAAAGTTTTGACTGTTTTAGCATACTATGCAGAAAAAACAAGCAATAATAAGCTGTTAAATCACCACAACCGAGACTGAGTGCCGCGATGTTAATCAGCGATTATTTATATCGCCTCTATTTTTTTGCTAACTTACTTTCCCATCGCCAGGCATCAGCCACAATTGTTTCAAGAGCGTCATATCGGGGCTGCCAACCGGTCAACGATTTTATTTTATCAGCTTTTGCCACCAGAGAAGCCGGGTCTCCCGGTCGCCGCTCCGCTTCAATAACATTCAGGCCCACACCGCTCACTTTTTGAATAACCTCCAGTACGTCTCGAACACTGCTTCCCTGACCATACCCGACGTTCATGACCGTTGATGCCCCACCTTTTTCAAGATATTCCAGCGAGCAGAGATGGGCAGAAGCAAGGTCCTCAATGTGGATATAATCACGAATTCCAGTCCCGTCAGGAGTCGGATAATCTGTACCGTAAATGCAGACATTTTCCCTCATCCCCAGCGCTGCCTGGCAGGCGACTTTGATCAGGTGCGTTGCTTCCGGCGTCCGTTGTCCAATTCGGGCCAACGGGTCAGCCCCGGCGACATTGAAGTAGCGCAGCGCGACGTACTGCATACCATGTGCTGCAGCAACATCTCGCAGCATCCATTCGCTCATCAGCTTGGAGGTGCCATAGGGATTTATTGGTGCCAAGACGCTATCTTCAGATGCAACGCCACCATCCGGAATGCCATAAACGGCAGCAGTGCTGGAAAATATAAACCGTTTAACACCGTATTTCACACACGTTTCAAGCAACCCGAGAGTATTACGGGTGTTGTTACCGTAATATTTCAGAGGTATTGATACCGATTCCGGGGCGATGATAGCCGCGGCAAAATGCAGGACAGTCGTGAAGCGATAGCGCTGAAAGAGCTCTTCTAATCGCTCCCGATCAGACAATTCCCCTACGACCAGTTCTTCTCCCTGGGTAAGGGCATCACGAAATCCGGTGCTAAGATTATCATAGACGACAACGGTACGGCCTGATTCCGTCAGTTGACGGACAACGTGACTACCAATATAACCGCAACCGCCACTCACTAAAATTGTTTCTGGCATAGTATTGTCCTTTAAGAGAATCGGTAGTTTTGAATATTTTTAAGTGCTCGTTGGAGATGTTCCGTGTTGTGCGCTTCAATCGTCCAGACAGCATCCGGTGCATACGCATGTAGCATCGAAAAAAACTGATCAAAATCAATGACGCCCTCACCAACGGGCAAGTGCTCATCGCTCGTGCCATGATTATCGTGGATATGGCTCTCTACGACATACGAACCCAGTTCACTGAACCATTCATCAAGAGTTACGGTGGTGAACATATTCCAGTGTCCCACGTCAAAGCAGTGCCGAAAACAGGGATCATCGATGGCGTCAAGCAGTGCCTTAATTGTCGAGGGTTCCTTCTCAAAGATATTTTCAACCGCCAGTATCGTGCCTATTTCTCTGGCTTTAGGAACAAATTCCTGCCAGAAGTTGATGCTGTTTTTAAGCCATACGAGACGGTTGTCCCCATAATGAAGATCATCATAACCAGGATGGACAACAATCACCCGGGGCCGGAGCAGCTCTGCAGCTTTCATGACCTGTTGAATACGATGACGACTTGCGGCACGAATACTCGGATCGACAGCACCCGGATTAAGATCGATAAAAGGCGCGTGTATCGTCGTATCAAGACCGGCGCCATGAAGCGCATCAGACAGCGAAGAGAGCTCTTCCCACACGAGATGATCAAGTGAATCTGCAGAGAAAAACACCTCGGGGTTAATGCGGTGAGCGATGGCAAATTCCAAATGTTCTGCCAAACGGCCATACGGGACATGCGCGTGAATTTCATTTTCCATGATGATCTTTCCTGTGCTGTTTAATAATTTCATCAGAAGCGGCGCGGGCCACCAGATCCTCAAGTTTGTGGATAGAGGGTGGATCTCCGAGTACGATCAGCGTGTCATGTCCCTCAATCTTGGTTTGTGGATGCGGATTGAAAACCATTTTCCCATGACTCTTTTTTATGCCGACTATTATGACACCAATCTCCTTGCGGAAACCGGAGGTAACAAGAGTTTCTCCGACAAAAGCGGAATGTTCCGGAATACTGATCTCCTCCATCTGCAATTCCAACTGTTCGTGACCGGTAGCAATTTCGATAAAATCAACGACATTCGGGCGCAATATCGACTGTGCCATACGATGACCGCCGATGGTGTACGGCGATACCACCTTGTTGGCACCCGCACGCTTAAGCTTGATGTCGGAACCCTCCTCACCGGAGCGGGCCATGATGTACAGTTCCGGATTAAGTCCCCGTGCTGTCAGGGTAATATATACGTTTTCGGTGTCTGAAGTAACAACGGAAATCAGTCCTTTTGCCCTGTTGATGCCGGCCTTGAGAAGAGTTTCATCAAGTGTGGCATCCCCCTTCATAAACAAGTAACCATCTTCTTCAAGCCGCTCGACAGCATCCATATTTTTTTCAATAATGACAAATTTCAATTCGTTTGCCTTGAATTCTTTACAAATCAGCGAACCAATTCGGCCAAAACCGCAGATAATGTAATGCCCCGTAAGCGCTCCTATCCGTTTTTCCACCTTTTTCCTCCCGACTATTCGCTGAATCTGCCCCTCGAACATAATCTGCGCCAAGCTGCCAACGATATAGCCCAACACGCTGACACCAACAACAATCAATCCCATCGTAAACAGCTTGCCGGCATCAGAAAGATCGTGAACTTCCTTGAAACCAACGGTTCCCAAGGTGATAACCGTCATATAGGCGGCATCAAGCAGGCGCCAGCCTTCTATATACATATAACCGCTTGTCCCCACCGAGATAAGCATCAGGAGAACAAAAAACGATATTTTCAGGTGTCTGACAGGATCCATAGTTGCGAGAGATTACCTGTAAGAGCCCAAAAAGACAAGTTACTTTCTTTTGATCGTAGAAAAAAAGTAAAAATAACACGGGTAAAATATTCCCCAGTTAGCAACCGTAATCAGGCAAAAACAGTGCTGTAATAATTGACAAAATTTGCATACTGTATACAATGTTGCAAAACAGTTCGGGGAGTAGTAACCAATCATGAAGAAACCTATGGAAAAGCATCTCACCCTGCGTGAAAAAATACTTGAAAACATCCGCGATGCCATTGTTGCTGGCACTCTCAAGGCGGGTAGCCGGGTCTCGGAGCCCGAATTAGCAGAGCGGTATGGAATTAGCCGCACACCAATCCGTGAGGCCTTCCGCCAGCTGGAATCAGAAGGTTACCTCACCGTAATTCCTCGCCGTGGTGCTGTTGTTAGTGAATTCAGCCCAAGAGACGTCGAGGAATTTTATGCCATCAAAAGCATTATGGAGGGATATGCCGCGCGCCGAGCGTGTGAAAATCTGAGCGAGAAAGATTTGGATCGCCTCCAGGCTATCAATGACAAACTGGCGGAACTGGCCAAAACTGGCGATATCAAAAACTTCTTCAAGGTCCACAATGGCTTTCACGAACTCTTCATCAAAGCCGCCGATAACGAAAAGCTGCGCGAACTGATCGCCGGTCTGGTGACTAAATTCCAACGCCTGCGCTTTACGTCGCTCAGTCTACCGGGACGAATGGCTATCTCGGTACAGGAACATGAAAAAATTATTGACGCGTTCCGGAAAAAAGACGCCGATCTGGCAGAGACTCTCGTTCGCAAAAATGCAGAGTACGGTGGCAAGGTCCTTATGGATGGCACCTCTACCGTAAAGAAGGACTAATGTATCTCTCAGCACACCCCTGTAAAATGAAACATACCGTTTACGGAGCTTAAATCAATGACCGCGTTCAAATCTGTTGCACTTATTCCTGCCGCTGGCATGGGTAAACGCATGGGTGCATCAATCAATAAGCAGTATCTGCTCTTACAGGACATGCCGATTGTTGCCCGCACCATTTCTATTTTCGAACAGTCGCCACTGATCGATGCCATATATTTGGTAATTCCTGCTGAAGAGATCGCGTACTGTCGTGAACACGTAATTACTTCCTGCGGATTCCGTAAAGTTGTTGCAATTGTCCCCGGGGGGACTGAAAGGCAATATTCCGTAATGAATGGCCTGCGTGCCATGCGCGAACAGGTGACAGCAGAGAGTGTCATCGTTATCCATGATGGCGTTCGTCCGCTCATCACTCCGGAGCTTATTCGTAATTCAATCGAAACGGCACGAAGCAATGATGGCGCACTTGTCGCTGTCCCGGCCAAGGATACGATCAAGTTCGTGGCAAACGGCATTGTAACCGGCACTCCGGACCGCGAAACACTCTGGTTGGCACAGACACCACAAACGTTCCGATTCGACGTAATTTACGCGGCCCATCAGGCCGCTGAATCTGACCGTTTTATGGGAACCGATGATGCCTCGCTCGTCGAGCGCACCGGTGGCCACGTCAAAATAATCCGGGGTGACTATCGCAATATAAAGATCACAACACCTGAGGATCTTGTCCTTGCAGAAGCTTTTCTGGATTCTGAAAGAAAAGAGAGGGGCCATAATGGCAACACAGCCGCCTGAAAGAATTCTTATTATCGATGATGAGCCAGACATTGCTCTGATACTTAAACTGCACCTCAAACAAAGTGGCTATATATCTGACTGGGCATCAGATGGCGAGAGCGGACTAAAGCTACTTCATTCGAACGCCTACAATCTGGTGTTGCTTGATGTCAGCATGCCGGGGATTAGCGGCACCGAGGTACTACGGCGCATGCAGTCAGAAGATCTGGATGCCGCCGTGGTTATGATGACCGCACACGGCAATGAAAACCTGGTAACAGAATGTATGAAAGCGGGGGCTTCCGACTATGTCGGGAAACCATTTGACATTGACGATTTGCTGCACCGCATTGATAAGGCTATTTCAAATCGGCGGACATTAAGGGAAAAAAAGCTGTTGGAGCAGGAAAAGGAAGATTTCTTTTTTATGCTGTCCCACGATTTAAAAAACCCGCTTACCGCTGTGGTCGGTTCCATCGATCTTGTGCGGGAGGGCCGGCTTGGACCGGTCAATCACGAGCAAACTGACTACCTTCAATCTGCCGTCGAGAGTTGTGAAGAAGTTGTTGCCATGATCGACAATCTGCTTGATACACAGCGCTTTAACACCGGCATGATTCAGCCGGCACTGACCCAGGTCAATCTCAGCACGTTGCTTGCGACTGCTGTCAGACGTTTTGCTCCCGCAGCCGAGCGGGAACACATCATCCTGAGTCTTGAGATCCCTGCTTCCCTACCCAAAATTATCGCTGACGCTTCTCTTATGGCTCGTGTGCTGGCAAACCTGATAGGAAATGCTCTTAAGTTCACTCCTGAAGGTGGATTAATTACTGTCTCATGCAGCTGTAGGGAGAACAGCAACCTGGACAGTATGAATATCCCTGCATACGCAACCATGCCAACCGGACTTTCAGAGATTCACTGTTTCGTCCGGATAAGTGTTAGTGATACAGGCAATGGGATAGCACCCGATGAATTGTCTACCATTTTCAGGCGTTATGTTCAGGCTCGTAATTCTTCCAGAAGGGGTGGCGGAGGAGCAGGCCTTGGCCTGGCTTTCTGTAAAAAAGCGCTGGAAAGTTTTAAAGGGTGCATCTGGGTTGAAAGTGTGGAAGACCAGGGAAGCGAATTTATCATCCTGCTTCCTTGCTATAACGCGCAATGCACATCTACTCACCAACAACAGGAGATTTTATAATGAGTCGAAAAATCATCATCTATTTTATGGTCACAACTATACTGGCATGGGCGGTGACGGCCTCAGCGACAGGCACCGGCATTGATATTGACAAGTCCATCACGATAGGGAGCGGAGCCAAGACCGTGTTCGAGTTCACTGATCCAGATTGTCCTTTCTGCCGCAAGGCTTCAAAATACTTTGACAGTAGAACTGACATAACCCGGCACGTTTTTTTCCTTCCACTCCCCATGCATCCCCGAGCAAAGGAAAAAGCCCGCTTCGTTCTCTCTATGCCCGACAAGGCAAGGGCTTACCATGATGTAATGTCCGGCAAAATGGACAGCGCCCCTCCGCTGGCGTCAACCCCGGAAGGGGTCAAGTTACAGGAGGAGCAACGCGAAATCGCAAAAAAGAACAAGGTTGATTCCACCCCAACGTTTATGATCAACGGCAGGGTCATTGTCGGATTTGATTTAAAGAAGATTGAAGAGGCATTGGGACAGAAACCATAGTTGCAGAAAAGATACGCCCCCCGAAACTTAACAACTTCGGGGGGCGTACTTGAAAAACACGGTATATAGTAATGCAGAGATTAATGTCCCACCCCTGCCATTTTAAAACTCCATCGGCATCGCCTTCAACTGCTTCGCGGTAAACACCGGACCATCCTTACAGACATAGACGTTACCCACATTACAGCGACCGCACTTGCCGAGACCACACTTCATACGGTTTTCAAGAGTGGTGTACACCTGCTCGTCGCTGAAACCTAAGCGTTCAAGGACCGGCAGGGTAAATTTTATCATGATCGGCGGGCCGCATACCAGTGCGATGGTGTTGTCCGCTGACGGTGCCGCTTCTTCCAGTATCGTCGGCACGAACCCTACCCTGCCATCCCATTCGGGACCGTTACCACCAGGATCAACGGTTTTAACCAGCCGCACATCGGCGCGCTCCTGCCATTCCAGCAGTTCCCGTTTATACACCAGATCGGCCTCGGTCCGGGCGCCGTAGACAATGGTAATGTCGCCGAATTTATCACGCAGGTCAAGACAGTTCCAGATCAGGGTTCTTAGTGGAGGCAGCGCGATGCCGCCGGCGACAAAAACCAGATTTTTGCCGTAAAATTCTTCAATCGGATAGGAGTTGCCGTATGGCCCGCGGAAGCCCATGGTGTCACCCACTTCCAGGCGGCGCAG
>CAIRND010000607.1 GCA_903879825.1 uncultured Geobacteraceae bacterium | reverse complement strand
GAATCGACAGATCAGCCCCGAATTATCTGCAAGGAGATTTGAGTGAGCATAACGTCGATTTTTAATTCTGCCAGTTCCAGCCTTGCCGCGCAGCGGATAGCTCTAGATGTGACGAGCGAAAATGTTGCGAACGTAAATACCCCCGGATATTCGCGCCAGCGTGTCGTGATGCAAACAGCACTATCGACAAGTAACAACGGCCTTACGCTGGGGAACGGGGTCAATATTACTTCCGTGCAGCGCATCTACGACAACGTTTTAAATAAGCAGATTAATGACGGCACCTCACTTCAGGGAAATAATGATTCAAAGTTGGCGACTCTCCAGCAGATTGAACCGTACCTGAATGAATTAAGCGGCAACTCGATCGGTGACGCTATGCAGGGGTTGGCAGACGCCTGGCAATCACTCACGCTGAACCCGGCGGGGATTTCCGAGCGTCAGACGGTACTCGGCAAGGCGCAGGTTCTGGTCGATACCTTTCATCAGGTCAGTGATGGCATCACCAATGCACAGACTTTTGCTGATCAAAGTTTGACTTCAGTCGCAACCGATATCACGTCAACCGCCAAGCAAATAGCTGATCTTAATACCCAGATTAAGACAACCGAAATGGCGAGCGGTAATGCCAATGAGCTTCGCGACAAACGTGACCTGTTGCTGCAAAATCTTTCAAACCAAGTAGGAATAAATTACACGGAACAGACAGATGGTACGATGGATGTAACACTGACGGTTGCAGTGAATGGTGTAAAACCGCAACTGGTTTCCGGAAGCCAATATGCAGCAGTGTACACCAATGCGCCAAACGCGACGACTCCCAATCAAATATACATATCCGGGCTTGGGTCACCTTCGCCAATTATGAACCCGTTAACGGATACACAGGTCACGACGACTATTGGCGGCAGTAATAACTCACAAGGGCAGATTGGGGGGCTTTTGTATGCGCGCGATACCGCTATGCCTGCGTATCTCGCCAAGCTGGATGAGCTGGCTTATAACATTGCCTCTCAGGTAAATACCCAGCATCTGGAAGGTTACGACCTCAGTGGTGTCGCCGGGAAAGATTTCTTTTCGCCTCCGACGGTGGACCCACTCACACTTCTCCCCAGCATCGCCGGATATAGTTCGAAAATTGGAGTTAATATTGCCACTACCAGTGAGATAGCGGCTGCAGATATAACAGGCGGAGCCGGCAATAACAAAAACGCCCTGGCACTTGCCGGGCTTGTAAATACATCAGTTTCGTTTTCAGGTGGGGTCACATCCACTACCGCCAACTTTTACAACTCGTTGGTTGCAAGTGTTGGAGTTGATGTTCAGGCTTCAAAAAATTTAGCTACCCAAAACGAAGCATTTGTGAAACAGCTTAATGGTCTGAGGGATTCTAGTTCCGGTGTGTCACTTGATGAAGAGATGGTAAATCTTATGAAATATCAAAAAGCTTTTGAGGGTGCGTCCAAGGTTATCAGCACCGCCAGCCAGATGCTGGACACGCTGTTGGGCTTGATCCGATAATGAACATCATCAACAGGAGCAGTATATGAGAATTACCGATAAAACGACTACCAGTAATGCAATATATAACATTAATGAAGGACGAATCAGGCTTGATCGCTTGAACGAGGCATCTACAACCGGTCGTGTGGTGAACCGTCCTTCCGATGATCCGGTCGCTTCTAAAAAAATTCTTGATGTAGAGACTCAGATCAAAGCGTCAAAGCAGTACATCAGTAACATAAAAACGGGTCAAACCTGGCTCGATATGGCGGGAACGAGTTTGGAAGGAATGCTTAGCAGCGTAATGTCCATTAAAGGTGCTGCCAGTCAGGCAGCGGGAGCGATAAGCGATCCAGTCAAAAAAGAGGATATTCTGAGTCAGCTCAAAGCTTTCAGGGACCAGTTGACTGATTATCCCAGTTCTCAGGTTGGTGGGCAGTATGTCTTCAGCGGCTTTAATAGCGATAAACCGCCATTCAGTGCGACAACGCGGTCGGGCTTTACTACCACTGTTGGTAATCCAAATATCACAAATGTAGATACGACAGACTTTTACATCGGCATGCCGATCACCGGACCGGATATTCCCCCTGATACTGTCGTTTCGGCTTTTGCCGGTGTAACAGTTACTATGTCCAATAATGCCACCAATTCGAATACTGCGGGCACTCTGACTTTTACCGGAAAGTTTCAGGGGACTGAAGATATTCTCAGCATAGAGGTTAATAAAGGAGTGCAAGTTCCGATAAGTGTTTCGGGAGGAGCTGTACTCAGAGGAAGCGGGACGCCACCTGGAGTTGATATTATAAAAGCCATTGATACGCTGATAGCAGACGTCAATAGTGGTAACTTGGCCGGAATTTCCGCCGCTAATGTTGCCTTTGATAAGGCAAATCAGCAAATGCTCGGTGCAATCAGCGATATCGGAATGCGCAAGGCGCGTATGGATAACGCTCTGGCGTCACAGCAGAGAAATAGTAATGCCCTCACGGAAATTCATGATAATATGCAAAATATTGATTACGCCAAGGTGGCTATCGAACTGACTAACCAGAAAACCGCCTTTGATGCGGCTCTTGCATCAACGGCCAAAATTGCACCGCTATCTTTGCTTAATTACCTGTAACACCAATGTTATCAGTTTAAGATGGTTGGATTGGTACGGGGAACAGCGCACCGTAGGGAGAACCACGTTGCTGCAGGTGGGTGCTGATTTGGGTTGCAGTTAAATCGGCGGATTCAACAGGTTGTAGAGAACGGTCAAAATTCTAAGTCACATTAATAGTCACTATATCGCCCCAAGTAGATACCAGTCCGGAACTCCCCACACATTTTTGCGCAGTTCTATTACGTCATCCCCGGGATAAACCACCAGCCCTATTGTTGCTGATTTTGGATGTTCGGTGAGAAACCTCACCACGCTTCTGCCATCGGAGCTGGTTACGCGCTCCGAAGATTTGACTTCGATAGGGAGGATTCCCCGCTCTCCCGCCAGCAAAAAATCAACTTCCATGCCAGCATTTGTTCGATAAAAATACAAATCCGGTTGCACCGGCTGAAGTTGTTTCCACTTTAATAGCTCAGCGCAGATCCAACTTTCATATGCAGCACCACGACTCACTGAGAGCTCTCCCAGCACCGCCCTGTTCAGGCCGACATCGGGAAAAAATATTTTAGGACTTTTAATCAGTCGCTTACTGACATTTTCGTACCATGGTGGCAGTAGAATGCACTGAAACGACATGGTAAGAAGCTCCAGATAGCGTTTGACGGTATTTACCGCCACTCCAAGATCACGAGAGACATCACTGATAGAGAGCAGGTTAGCTGTTCGGCTGCAGAGAAGCTTCTGAGCCAGAGCAAAAGTGTCAATATTTGCCACCTGCCCCACGTCTGCAATATCACGTTCCAGATAAGTCTTGCGATAATCTTTGAGCCAGTTGAGTCGTGTTGTATCACCCGTACGTTGCCATACCGGCGGATATCCACCCCATGTCTGATGCTCATCCCGCACGGTACGTAGGGTCCGTAATCTCTGTGGCGCGGTTAGATTCAGTCGCTCAATATCCTGGTATGTAATATTTTGATCGCGCCATATCCGCGAAAGAAGCGGCGGCTCGCCACCACCGCTCAGCTCATACAGCGAGAATGGATACATTTGACATAAAGCCACTCTCCCCGCCAAAGTCTCCATGATATTCTTCATCATCAAAAGCTGCGATGAGCCGGTCAGCACAAACTGTTTCCGATCTGCAACCGCCTTTTTGCGCTCCCGATCCACTACAAGTTTAAGAGGGTCAAACAACTGCGGAATCTTCTGGACTTCGTCAAGTATCACCAATGGCGTTGTGATGCTTTCCAGGATCGACACCGCAGATCTCTGAAAACGAAGACGTTCGTCGGGATCATCGAAGGTGATATAGGTGAAAGGGAGGTTAAGGTGTTCCGGAAGTTGTACTTCACAGAGGGTTGTTTTGCCGGTCTGCCGTGCGCCGGTCAATGCCACGACCTGTTCAGTGTGCAGCTTGGCAGCCACGATGCCTAATATGGAGCGTTTTACGGAATTCATGTTGTATCTTTATCAGTGTAATTGCAAAATTACAAGGTAATCTTGCAATTACACTGACGCGGCGACGTGTGTTTGGCTATTCATGTTGGAAACTACGGCGGGTAAGGCGAGTTTACTGTAATGTTAAATATTTTGGAAGTTGGATCCTCACTCGTATTATCCCGAACAAATACAGTAACACGATAGGAATTAACAGCCACAGTTGCGGGGTTTGCAAAAGTAATTATTACATTAGCTGATGCAGTTGCTGTTGACCAATCGGCACTGGAGCAGTCTGCAGCCGAAATACCTCCGCTAATATTAAAGTACGAAATAATATTGTTATTCACGCAGAACTTGTAGTTTGAAGATGAATAAGGAACGCCACCATCAGCGAAGATAGTTGCACTATAGGGATTTCCCTGAATCCCTAACGGTAACTCATTGTTGACTATCTTGAGCGGTGGGCCTTGACAGCCTATTCTTGTCCGTAGCTCACCAACCGTAATAAAACGAACCATATCCTTATTTGCAAGATCAATATTAAGGGTGTTGGGCGCACTCACAGTGCCGGATATTTGAGCCGACCCCGTTATCTTTACACTATCGAGATCGCTGCTAAAATTCCAATCCTCTGTGCTACTCACAATTGCAAAAGCTACATTGTTGGTAGTTGAAGAAGGTTCCCGGGTATGCACTTTAAGGCCACTGGAACTACGCCCGCAAATGGTATCTTTTGTTGGGTTGCTTGAGAAGGAAGGGTCATACAGATACGCAAAATCCTTACCCCAACTACTACGAGGCACCGCAACAATAGAAGAAATATTGTCAGGAATTGAATTGTGCGAAGCCGCATAACCAACTACCGATTGTAAGGCACTGTCCAAGCGCTCCTTAGTTTCACGCATCTTTATAATCTGGGTTACCGGGCCAACAAGTTTAATACTCGCACTGACAATAATACCGATAATCACCAGTACGATGGAGAGCTCTACCAGGGAGAAACCGCTATGGTTATTGAACTTACGCATAGTTATTAAATACCATAAGAAGCTAGATAAAAAAAAGGAGGCTTATACAAGCCCCCCGTTAATTGAAACAAATTCCTTGAAATGATTAGAATGGGCGGTCAAATGCCCAGATAGCAGCTTTATGTGCCGTTGTCCAAGGGATTACTGTGCCAGTTGCTATAGTGTTGACGACTGTTGCTGCTGCCACATAGTCGCCTGTTATTGTTATGGTAGAAGCCCCCCTGATTTGACCAGCACCAGCATCAGCGTCACCATCAAAACTGTTATCCACAACCTTGATAAGTTCCAGTTCGTCTGCCGTGAATGCCGTCCCACATGTAGCATCCTTGCATACTGCAATAACGTTCCTCCCGGTGGTGGCAACACCGGTTGTATGCCCTAAAAAGACGTAGAATTGCAAGCTACCGATAACAATAGGTTGAGGCGGTCTGTTAACCATAGATCTTTGAAGTTCCTTAGTCGGAGAACTATATGAAGTAAAAGCAACAATCATACCTGAGTTCACATTGGCAGCTAAATCATTCGGCCCAGCACCAGGGAATCTGCCGTTTCGGTCAAGAAAAGCCATGGCAAGCGTGCGGTACGTACTGACAGCGCTTGTAAGCTGTTTAGCCCGTGCGTTGGCCATCAAATCCTGCCCCTTAACTATCGCAGCAATAATAATACCGATAATAACCAGCACAATCGCCATTTCAATCAGTGAAAAGCCTTTGCGGTTCCTCAGTTTTGCCATGATACCTAGTTTTTTCGGTGTTTCCATGGAATCCATTTTAAGCTCCTTTTATGGTTGAAATGACATTAAATTGTATTGTTTCCACTGCTATACTATGTAAAACGCGGTTCGTCAAGATAACTTATAAACAATATAGGT
>CAIRND010000606.1 GCA_903879825.1 uncultured Geobacteraceae bacterium | reverse complement strand
TGCCCCGCTGCTGCCGCTGGCACGTGCAAAAAAATGGTCGCCGGATAGCTTTTCAGCTTTTCTGAGGGGAAAACTCACCAATCCAATGCTGAAGATAGTACCGGAATTTACTCCTGCAGAGATCATAGCTCTTGACTCAAAATGTCGAGTACTCCATGAAGAAGTGTGCCGTATCTGGCTGGATTCTAACGAAGAAATTAAACTTATTTTGAGTGGCAATGATGGTTTGAGCATAAACCAGAAGCATTACCGCAGCGATGCAATCCCCGAATTGATTGCCGGAATGGATTGTTTTGCCAGCCACGGATCTCCCTACGCCTTTTTCACCGGCTCTGCCAAGTTGACCTCACGCTATATGAATACGCATCGTCTCAAAAAATATGATCCTCCCGAACATCCTTTCTTCACCGCCTGGGATGAACTGGTTGACCATGTGGATACCATGGCTGTTGCCGTTCACGGGGAGTTGATTGCGTATGCGAAGAAACAGCTGCCGGAGCGTAAGGCGGCTCTGAATGTCCGTTTCTTCGATGATTTAATGACAGACCTTCATCGTGCACTGGTTGGCTCCAGCGGAGCGGTCCTTGCTGAACGCATGCGCGCTAAATACCGTGCGGCATTGATTGATGAATTCCAGGACACCGACCAGATTCAGTATGAAATATTTCGCAGCGTATTCAGGGACGGCTCAATTCCGCTGTTCCTGATTGGTGACCCAAAACAGGCCATCTACAGTTTTCGTGGTGCGGATATTTACGCCTACCTTGAGGCTAAGGCTGATGTACCGGATGATCGCCACCACACCATGACTCTCAACTGGCGTTCCTCAGAGAAATTGGTTGAAGCGATCGGACGCCTTTTCGAAGGAAATAAAAAATATCCTTTGGTGATAGAAGGTCTCGACTTCCCGGAAGTCAAGGTCCCTGAAAACGGGGATGATAAGCAGAACGATTTGACCGTTGGAGAACGTGATACCTCACCCCTGCAGCTCTGGTTTTTTAACCGTGGTCCGACTGAAAAAGTCTGTATTCCCAAAACAAGGGCTCTTCCGCTCATCGTTGCTGCCGTGACGGAGGAGATTGTTGGTCTGCTTGCAGATGCCTCTGAGGGGAATGTGACTCTCGGCGGGAAGGCGGTCGTCCCGGGCGATATTGCCGTTATTGTGCGGGGGCACGCACAGGCAAAGCAGATGTATGAATCTTTGCAGTCTCGCGGGATTCCAGCGGTCGTCAGGAGCGATCAGAGCATTTTTATGACTCAGGAAGCGCGTGAACTGCGTACGGTTCTTGCCGCTGTGGCAGAACCGGGTCATGAAGCGAAGGTGAGAGCGTCACTGGCTACACGCGTCCTGGGAATGAGTGCCAACGAAATAGCGCGGACAATGGCTGCAGACGGAGAAACGGAGTGGGAAACGCGTCTTGCCACCTTCAGGGAATATCACGAGCTGTGGAAAAATTATGGTTTTATGACGATGTTTCGTGCGCTGCTTGAGAGGGAAGGAGCCCGTGGACGGTTGCTGTCACGGCCGGGAGGGGAGCGCAGCGTCACAAACCTGCTTCAGTGTGGAGAGTTGCTGCATGCAGAGGCGTCTGCATCGCACCTCGGTGTAGATGCCCTGTGTACCTGGTTCAGTGAACAGGTGGCTGCTCCTCCAGAGGGGGACGAACACCAGATCCGGCTTGAATCTGATGAAAAAGCGGTGAAGATTCTCACCATCCATGTCAGTAAGGGGCTTGAATTTCCGATAGTATTTTGCCCGTT
>CAIRND010000605.1 GCA_903879825.1 uncultured Geobacteraceae bacterium | reverse complement strand
TGCCTGATGGTGAACCGCCTGAACGGTGCCACCCAGGCAAAACTCGTGGAGTTGAATAACATCCTTTGGGATTTCCGTAATCGCATCCGCAAGAATGCTTTTTGCAAAGTCCACATCGTAATCAAAGTTATCCAACAGTTCGGTCTCGTCAAACAGGGGATGTATCATATTTTTTCTTCCTTTGTTTTCAATCGTTACTCAGGCGACCGCAAAACTGCACGAAACTCGTAACTTTACTGTGTGGAGATATTTATAATCAAAAAAAGGGGGGGTGTCTGTCAGGTAAACACTACAGAAATGTTTTTTTATTTTGGAAAAAGCAGTTGTCCACGAAAGGCACGAAATACACTAACAAAATCAGCAGAATACGCAATAATTTGGCATAAACTGTTTGGTGAATACGTTTATTTCTGTAATGCTTTAAATTTTCGTGTGTTTTCGTGCCTTTCGTGGATCCAATAGCCGTTTTTAGGTTTATTATACTGTGGAATAAATCGAATCAGCGGAAGTGGTTATGATCAAGGGTGTCGCGGGTGATCAACCAGAATATTTTTGTGCAAATCAGTGAGAAGAGCGCCCCTGCAAAAAGGTTTAACGATATATTCATCACATAAGTTATCCAGAACAAGATCAGACCTGTCCCAAATTGAATCACTGGAGGTAATAACGAAAACTTTGGTGCGCACATCACCGGCACCGTTATGCGTCTTTTCAATACCCCGTATCTTAAGGCGCTTATAAAAACATGCAAACTGGTTTCCAGCAACATAACGATTCATGTAGACGGCGATATCTCCTCCACTGTGTAGCCGAGTATTTCAGCCGCCCGTTTGTTAACAACGGTTTTTCCGGTAAGAATATTCCAATCCCACGTTTATGCATCATTTGCTTCAATGACGCCTGCCAGGAGCTGACGCTCTTCCTGTAACTCTGTCGTGCGCTCCTCTACCTGTTGTTCCAGTGAATTGTTGATGAGCCGGATCTCCCGGGACTGTACCTCCAGCGTAATGTCGCTGTTTCTGTTTACACCCTCCCCTTACCCGGAAGGAATTCACAGCAAGGAGCTATCTAATTCAACATCAATTCGGCATCATCAGCGCCAATAGCGGGAATTCAACTCCAGTTTTTCACAAGTTTAATTGAATATTTAGTTCGATTATATCTATAAAGTATTATCCATAAAATCACCGCTTGATATTAGGTAACTTATTTATTATTATGGAAATAACTTATATTAAATCATTTCAGTATCGTTTCATACGAGTGTGGCAATAATGACTATAAGCTCCCTAATGGCACACAAACTTCTCGCCGTCATTTATGACAGGCCATTACCGGCAAGAAACCTGAGGCAGCTTCTCGGCGGTATAAGCCCGGCGACTCTTTCACGATTGACAAAACTTGTCGGGGCTAAAATCATCTCTTTTGGTCAAGCGAGGGCAAGCACCTATGCTCGTCCCCGCGATCTTCCTGGAATCGGCCATCAATTGCCTGTGTATCGCATAGATGAAAATGGCAACGTACATTTCGCCGGTACGCTATGGTCATTGTATGGTGGCTATTGGTGGGCAGGAGAAGTGTGGCCTTCACGTTATTATTCTTCAATCCCTTGGTTCATCTATGACCTGAAACCGGACGGTTTTGTTGGCCGCGCCTTTGCCCTGCGGTTCGGACCAGAGCTTGGGCTTTCCGAACGTCTTAACAGCTGGAAAGAGGATGATGTTCTCGTCGCTTTGACCAGACGAGGTGAGGATACCGTCGGAGATGTAATCGTTGGTGAAGAATCACTTTCGAGGTATATGGCTGTTTCCCGGCTTCAGCCCGTATTTTATAGCGCAGTTGATTACCCAAAACTTGCAGAAGAAGCGATTGCAGGTGACCCTGCAGGTTCATCTGCTGGTGGTGAACAGCCGAAGTTTACCGTTTTGACAGAGCGGGAAGGTTTCCCCAGAAGGGTACTGGTTAAGTTTTCACCACTGCTGTCTACGCCTTCCGGACAACGGTGGTCAGATTTGCTGGTATGCGAAGATATTGCGCTTAAAATAGCTGGAGATATGGGGATCTCAACAGTGGCGTCTTTAATCCATCAAGTTGGCAACAGGACCTTTCTGGAAGTGGAGCGCTTTGACCGCGTTGGTATGTTTGGACGAACCCCAGTGAACTCTTTGACTGTTGTAGACGCAGAGTTTATCGGAATGGGAAGTAATTGGACGGCAGCAGCTAAGAAACTTCTTTCCACAAAAACAGTGTCAGCAGACGAGGCAACAAATCTCACCAAGCTGGATTTATTCGGCAGCTTGATTGCAAATACAGACCGGCACCATGGCAACATCTCGTTGATTCCGATGAACCAGGAACGAACCAAATTCAAACTTTCTCCGGTTTATGACATGCTGCCGATGTACTACAGACCAAGAGACGGCGAAGAGCTATCTGCGGGGACATATCACCCCCCAGTAACTTTTGAATTGGGTGACGTGTATGAAAACGCCAAAAGGTTTTGGGCAGCGTCGGGAAAAGATGTGCGCATATCTGAGCCGTTCCGGAACTTGTGCGCCGAAAACCATGACATCCTGCAGAAGATGGCCAATGGACCCCGAATCATTGGACCACACGGATAAAACTTTGATGATGAAAAGTAGAGTCCAACTCATTGAGTTAATCGCTTTGAATGGCTGACACCCCAGTACCGTAAAGTGTTCTCGGGAGTTGATCTCTACTTTCAACCGAAGCGGTAGCCCCTCTTCTGATTCCACCCGCCACATTTGCGTTACCCTCCCCTTAGACTGTTTCCGCTTGGGAACACCCAGTCAGGGTTTCAGCTTTTCCTGAACTGCATCCATAACCGGACCGATGGGCCACGGTTTCATCTGCATCAGGTCAATATCGTTAGAATAACGCGCTGGCGAGAGATGCAGCTTAAATAGTGTTGAAAAACCGGTCGCCGCAATCCGTCACGAATATCATTACTGTCGAATATGATGGGCAGCGATGATGGTACTCCAGTTATTTAACAAATATGCATAAAGTTTTATCGAGCATATTCGGAAAGTTACACATAGTAACATCACTTTTTTTTACTGGCACGTTCCTTGATATGTTTTGAGTCATCCAATCAACCGGGGGTGCTACTCCTCCACCCCCGGTTTTTTTAACAAGCGGATCACTACAACGAGATTATCCAGATAGGCAGAACACCCACATAAAACCCAAAGGAGCGGCACCATGCTATACAAAACAAAAACGCTTAAAGGTTACGCATTGGACGGCTATGACGGAGAGATCGGAAAGGTCGAGGAATTATACTTTGATGACCGGCACTGGGCCATTCGCAATCGGGTCAATCGTCGGGGGTACTGGGTTGAAACGCCGTCCACTAAGGAGTGTTCCCATTGAAGCAGACTCCGGGAAATGGGCCTCCACCAGACAAAGAACAGCGCAAGCCATTCGCCATGATCCGCGAATTTCATCTCGCTGACTGGTTCACACTTGCAAATGCAGTATGCGGGACGGGTGCGTTATTTTCTATTCTGACATACCTGCAGACAAAGGACGTCAGACATGTCTACTTTGCGTGCGGGATGGTTGCAGCCGCGCTGGCATTCGATGTCCTTGACGGACGGATTGCCAGATGGCGGCAAAAAAGCTCTGTCCTTGGTCGTGAACTCGACTCACTTGCCGATATAATCTCCTTTGGCGTTGCTCCGGCAGTTATCGCTTACGGGTGCGGCATGCAGGGTTTATACGACCGTATTGTACTGACGTATTTTGTTGCCTGCGGAGTTTCACGACTGGCCCGCTATAACGTTACCGCGGAAGAGATGTCTGAGAAGGACGGAAAAGTTCGCTATTTCGAGGGTACTCCAATACCGACATCGCTACTGCTGGTGTTGGCAATGTTCTGGGCAGCCTCACAGGACGCGTTACATGAGTCGCTCTGGTTCGGTACCGTTGACATTGCAGGATTCACGCTACATCCGATAGTGCTGCTTTTTGCAGTTTCCGGTTCGCTTATGATCAGCCGTATCCGTTTTCCAAAGTTCTGAACAGCACTCCTCGCCACATGCATATTCACCCTCCACTATGTCTGAGACGGCAACGGCAGAACCCTGACCATGCGCAAGTATTTTCCTGATCATGTATCCGGCCATTTCCGTTTCAGATAATCATTGATCGCGGTGGCTGCGCGTTTGCCATCCCCCATGGCAAGAATAACGGTTGCGCCGCCCCGCACGATGTCTCCGCCGGAAAAAACCCCCGACAGACTTGTCTCTCCTGCGGTACTGATCATGATATTGCCCGACGCATTGAGGGTGAGATCTGGTGCTGACGCCGTCAGCAACGGATTGGCACCGGTACCCACGGCATCTATGACAACTCCGGCCGGCAACTCGTAGTCAGAACCGGCAATCGCCACCGGACGGCGGCGACCTGAGTCATCCGGCGCACCTAACTCCATTTTCTGACAGCGCAGCGCTGAAGCCCAACCGGCGTCATCGCCAACAATCGCCGTCGGTGCGGTCAACATGATAAAATCAATTCCTTCTTCTCTTGCATGCTTGATTTCTTCAGCCCTGGCGGGCATCTCCGCTTCGCTGCGCCGATACACAATCATGACACGTTCGGCCCCAAGTCTTCTGGCTGTCCTGGCACAATCCATGGCAGTATTACCTCCACCGATGACAGCCATTTCAGGGCGGATAATAATCGGAGTCGGACTTTCTACACTGCGCCCCGCCCCCATGAGGTTGACGCGAGTGAGAAATTCATTGGCAGAATAGACCCCTTTCAAGTTTTCACCCGGTATATTAAGCATGATCGGCAGGCCTGCACCGTTGGCGATGAACACAGCATCGAACTGATCACGCAGTTCCGTGATGGTGAGCGTTTTACCGATAATAACGTTACATTCCAGGACGACCACCTGCTCAATCAGCTGGGCCACTTCCCGGTCGATGATCTCCTTGGGAAGGCGGAATTCAGGAATGCCGAAACGCAGCACCCCTCCGGAATCATGCAGCGCCTCGAAAATGGTGACCGTATGTCCAAGCCGTGCCAGTTCACCCGCAGCAGCAAGACCGGCCGGGCCGCTGCCGACCACAACAACGGATCTACCGGTTGCTACAGGATTCTGTTCATGCGGCAGTTTATCCGGGTGACTTATCGCCCAATCGGCAACGTAACGCTCCAGGTAGCCGATCGCAACCGGCTTCCCTTTGATGCCGCGAACACAGTGCATCTCGCACTGTGTCTCCTGCGGACATACTCTGCCGCAAACCGCCGGGAGAGCGTTGTCACGCTTCAAAATCTGCGCGGAGCCGGGAAGGTCTCCCAAGGCCAGCGCATTGATAAATTCAGGGATAGAAACACCGACCGGGCACCCGGTGACGCAAACTCTGTCCCGGCACTGCAGGCAGCGGTGTGCTTCAGCAAGCGCCTGATCGTCACTGAGTCCTCGGTTCACTTCATCAAAGTTATGGCACCTGATGTCAGCAGGCAGCTCCGGCATGACAACCCGTTCCAGAACCATCCTCTCTTTTATCGTCAGATTCGTATTCATGATGTCGCATTTCTCCCAATCATGCACCCGCTCGCCGAGT
>CAIRND010000604.1 GCA_903879825.1 uncultured Geobacteraceae bacterium | reverse complement strand
GGTGGTGGCAGTACCTCCGGCATCACTTCCCGCATCAGGTTCCGTCAACAGGAAGCAGCCTATTTTTTCGCCGCTGTTAAGTGCAGGCAGCCATTTTTTCTTCTGTTCTTCAGTTCCAAATGTATAGATCGGACCGCTGCAGAGCGACGTATGCGCAGAAATCAGTACGCCGCTTGAGCCACAGGCTTTAGAGACCTCTTCAACAACGATGGCGTATGACAACATATCAAGCCCTGCCCCACCATACTCTTCCGGCAGATAGCTACCAAGAAAGCCCATGTCGGCCATTTTTGTAACAAGCGCATCGGGGATCATATGATCTTCGTCGATTTTCATGGCAATCGGCTTTATTTCTTTCTCTACGAAATCACGTACCGCTGACTGCAACACCTTGTGGTCCTGGCTCAGTTCAAAATTCATGTGTGTACCCCTTCAGACGTGGAATTTATTTGCCTTTGAATTCTGCCGTACGTTTTTCGAGAAAAGCCGCCATCCCCTCACGCTGATCGTGTGTGGCAAAAAGCACTCCAAACAGGGAAGCCTCATAACGGAAGCCATCTTCCTTGGTCATATTCATACCGTTGACAATAGCGTCCTTGGCATATGCAACTCCCAGTGAACCTTTAGCAGCGATTTCCTGTGCCGTCGCGCGCGCCTTTGGCAGCAACTCTTCCGGCGTAAAAACTTCGTTAACAATGCCCCATTCGCGGGCGCGGACAGCATTTATTATACGACCGGAAAAAACCAGTTCATTCGCCCTGTTCGGACCGATCAGACGCGCCAGGTTTTGGGTGCCACCAAAGCCGGGGATGACACCCAGGCCGACCTCTGGAAAACCAAACTTAGCCTTTTCAGAGGCGTAGATAAAATCGCAGGCCAGCGCCAACTCAAGCCCTCCGCCCAGGGCATAACCGTTAACTGCGGCAATAACCGGTATGCGCATCTTGTTTATCAGCAGCATAAGACGTTGCCCTCTGCGAGCGAAATCATGGGCTTCAAAAGAAGATATTTCGGACATCTCCTTGATATCAGCCCCGGCAACAAACGCCTTATCGCCCGCTCCGGTTATCACAACCGCCTTGACTGCAGCATCCAGATCAAGTTCGTACAGAGCGCACTCCAACTCTCGTACAACATCACTGTTCAGAGCATTCAGCACCTGCGGGCGATTGATGGTCAGAGTCGCAATACTATCGCTTGTTTCAATCAGCAGATTTTTGAATTCCATGTTCTTCTCCTGTAGAGGTAAATCCCCCCTCCCCCCTTTCAAAAAGGGGGGACTTTAAGCCTCCCCCTTTAAGAAAGGGGGAATGAGGGGGATTTGCCTTTAGACTTTAATACGTATAAAACCCTCGGCCCGATTTTCGTCCCATATAGCCAGCATTCACCATCTTAACGAGTAGCGGACAGGGGCGGTATTTTGGATCTTTAAAGCCATCGTAGAGTACGTTGGCTATCGCAAGAACCGTATCAAGCCCGATAAAATCTGCCAGTGTCAGTGGTCCCATAGGCTGATTGGTGCCGAGCTTCATTCCTTTGTCGATATCTTCAGCAGTAGCAATCCCCTCATACAGGGCAAAGACCGCTTCATTGATCATGGGAATAAGAACCCGGTTGACAATAAAGCCGGGATAATCCTGAGAAACAGCCATCTCTTTTTCGAGCCCTGCTACCAGACAGGAAATTTGAGCAAAAGTATCTTCGCTGGTTGCGTGCCCTCGGATAACCTCTACCAGTTTCATGATCGGCACCGGATTCATGAAGTGCATGCCGATTACCTTATCAGGACGACCGGTGACCGAGGCGATCTTGGTAATGGGAATTGACGAGGTATTAGACGCCAGGATGGCACCCTCTTTTACAATGCCATCAAGCGTACGAAAAATATCCAGTTTAAGCTTCTCATTTTCAGTCACCGCCTCAATGGCAATATCCACATCTGCAAGAGCATGCATATCCTGAGAGGTTGTTATCCGCCCGAGCGTCTCCCCGACCAGTGCCTCCGGTATCGCCCCTTTTTTAGCCTGTCGTTCCAGATTCTGGCCAATAGTTTTAAGCGCTTGTTCCAACTGGGCCGGAGCAATATCAAACAGAATCACTTGATAACCGTATTGCGCAAAAACATGAGCAATGCC
>CAIRND010000603.1 GCA_903879825.1 uncultured Geobacteraceae bacterium | reverse complement strand
TCGTTTACTTACGCCGCTACACCAGCAGACCGGTTCATTCAAGGGCGCATCCAAAATATTCTCGGTAAAATGACTCTTCATTATTGCCTCCTGTGCCGTAATTGGTGTCGTACCGGGAATGTCAGTGCTGATGCGTGCACGTCTCCCGCTGCTGGTGGTTCAACTCCTTGATTAGTGGGCCACCGGTACAAGTGGAGCAATCAAGCTGGATGGTTGTGTGGGTGATATGGAATTCGTGCGCCAGTGCATGCTCGATCAGATGCAGCAATTCTTCTCGTTTGTCTTCATTTTCAGGGCGAATCTCTACATGGGCTGACAGGGCAAAAATATGAGAACAGACCGCCCAGATATTGAGATGGTGAACACCGGCAACACCTTCGATGCTGCGAATACAGGCCGCAACCTGCTCGACAGACATTCCGCGTGGCACCCCTTCCATCAGGATATGGACCGCTTCCCGCAGTACTCTCCCGGCACCGACCAGAATCAGGAGGCCGATGGCGATAGAGATGAATGGGTCTACCTGATACCACCCGCTGTAGCGCATCACGATTGCCGCGACGATCACTCCTACTGAGGCGGCTGCGTCACCAAGTACATGCAAAAAGGCACTGCGGATATTCAGGTCGTCATGTGAATGACCATGCAAGCCCTTGGCCGCTAACAGGTTGGCGATCAAGCCAAGGACAGCTATGATCAACATCGGAGTCGTCTGCACCTCTTCCGGAGAGAGCAGCCGCTTACTGCCTTCGTAAAGAATGCCAATCGCCATCAAAAAAATAGTTAACCCGTTGATCAGTGATGCCAGCACTTCAGCACGATGCCAGCCATAAGAATGTCGTTCGCCAGACGGTTGCGCGGCCAGCTTGATTGCTCCCAATGAAAGTACCAGTGCAAACAGATCCAGAAAAACATGTCCGGCATCAGACAGAAGCGCCAGCGAGTTGGACCAAATGCCACCGATGATCTCCGCAACCAGAGTTATTGCGGTCAGAGTAATGGCAAAGAAAAGTCGCTTTGATATGGTGTCGTCAAGTTTTGACATTGTACCCTTTCAAAGGATTGCGTTGAACAGATAGCCGACACAGACAATTGCCGTTGCCACTATCCCAAAGAATACCGCCAACAACCTATTTTTCAAGACGTTCTTGAGAATGATCGCCTCTGGCAACGATAGTGCCGTGACCGCCATCATAAAGGCCAGCACAGTCCCTATCGCCATCCCTTTCTCCATCAGGGCGTGGACAATAGGAATAACGCCCGCAGCGTTGGAGTAAAGCGGTACACCCAGCGCCACGGCAATCGGTACGGCAAAAGGATTGTGCGGACCTGCCCACCGTACCAGAAAATCCTGCGGTACATAGCCGTGAATGAATGCACCCAGGCCGACTCCGACGACAACATACGGCCAGATTTTCTTCAGCAGGTCCTGTGTGTACTCACGAGCATAGTCAAGCTTCTCCCGCATATTCATCTGAACTATGTCCGTGTGACCGACCTGCATCTCCCACACATAATCCTGAACGTACTTCTCCATCTTCAACTTACCGATGATGATGCCGGAGAAAATTGCCACCAACAGACCCGTGCCGATGTAGATCAGGGCGATTTTCCAGCCGAACAGTCCCCACAGCATGATCAGGGCAACTTCATTAACCATGGGAGATGAGATAAGAAAGGAAAAGGTAACTCCCAGCGGGACGCCGGATTCGACAAAGCCGATGAAGAGCGGCACCGCAGAGCAGGAGCAGAATGGCGTGACGGTACCGAGTAGCGCCGCCAGAATGTTGCCGACATATTCGCGTTTGTGGGAAAGAAGTCGTTTGGTCTTTTCTGGTGGGAACGATGTGCGGATGATCGCTACAACGTAGATAATTGTCGTTAATAGCAGAAAAATTTTGGCTGTATCGTAGAGGAAGAAATCCAGAGCTTCACCCCCGTGAGTTCCCGGGGTGAGTCCTAGAAGATCAAACGTTATGTAATCGGCAGTTTTTTTTAGCATAGTCATTCCATGAAAATGTGATTAATTACTCATAGATGTCAGCAAAAAAATTATGCAGCCAACAGCAGGCTATGGCGACCAGTTATCTCCTGGACCATTATGGTCGTCGCGAGATCAACTATGGCTATGATTTCAGGATGTTTTAACGCGTAAAAAATCTTAACCCCTTCTTTGCGGCGAAAAAGTATGCCTGAGGAGACCATCATATTAAGATGCCGCGAGGTGTTGGACTGCTCCTCATTTATGGCAGGAAAAATCTCACAGACGCAGCGTTCGCCCTCTCGCAAAAAGTCGACAATTTTGAGGCGGGTGGGTTGACCAAGGGTTTTCAGGATTTCTGCACGAAGATATGTTTTGTCCATGTCATACTCCATTATATGATTGATTAATCATATAATGAGACTGGAGTTAAATGTCAAGAGCGTTGATTAAGCTGAGGTGTTTTTTATTCTAGATACTGAAAGTGACGTGCTATAGTTCGGACCTATCAAAAACTCAAAGGCACTTTCCGTAAATGCAGATAGTTACCATACGGCATAGCAAAATTAATATCGTACCTCTGCTTTTGATTTGCCTCCTGATATGTCTCTCCGGTTGCCAGACTCGAAGTAAACAATCCTCGTGCGTTCGCTGTCACAAAGGTATTGAACATGTTTCAAAAACCCATGGCGACTGTACCATCTGTCATGGAGGCATGCCGCGTGAAGAGCTAAAGGAAAATGCGCATAAAGGGCTTTTCGGCAGTGCCAATCCGGAATATATCGGGCGTTGGGAAAATGGCTGTGCTCCCTGCCACCGGTATCAATTTGAGCGGATGAAGAGTAACCTCATGTACACGGCTGCCGGGATGATCCGCAATACCCAACTGACCTGGGAGGGAGAGGATGGCAACAGTTACACCACTCATGGAGAAAAACAGTTCGATGCTTCCGGTAAGCACTTTTCGCCGAAGCCGGTAGCTGAACTGGATAATCTCTCTGGCGAATTGTATCGGAAATTTTGTGCACGCTGCCACGTTGGCGCTGAGACCTCTGGTGTCTATGCGGCCAGTCACGCCTCTGGTTGTGCGGCCTGCCATTTCCCGTGGAATAATGAAGGCACGTACGAGGGTAACGATAAAACCATGAAGGGGAAGGCGGGGCATTCTGCCAGTCATGCCATGACCCCGCTGCCGGATACTCAAGTCTGCTCCCGTTGTCATAATCGCAGCGGGCGGATAGCCTTTTCCTATCAGGGTTTGTATGACGGCAATAATGGCCTCGTTCCAACCAGAAACGGCGAAGCGGGGCCGGTCATGACCAGTGGTGCCCGCAATCTGACTCATATCACCCCTGATGTTCATTTTGCTGCCGGTATGACGTGTATTGACTGTCACACCTCTCGCGATGTGATGGGTGACGGTTTTGCCTATCGCAACATGTATCTACAGACGGAGATCTCCTGCGAGGATTGTCACGGTGGTGCTGCGGACGTGCCTCGTTATCGTGAAATCATCCGTGAAAACGATGAAGCGCTGCGCGAGTCACGCTCCTACAAACAGCCCAATACCTATGGGATGCGTATGATTCAGACCGCCAAGGGGCGCCCCTACTCAAATGTGTTTTTCCGGGACAACATCATCTGGCTGCAGGGAAAACAGAGCGGCAAACTGCATCGCAGCAAGGTTATTACCGGTACACCGGAACATACAATTGTCGGGCATGGCCGCCTGGAGTGTTATGCCTGCCATTCCCGCACCTCGGTTCAATGCTACGGTTGTCACACACGCTATGATAAAAGTAAGACCGGTATGGACTTTATTAAAGGGGTTGAAACGCCGGGTGCCTTCAGTGAGACGGAGGATTATCGCATGCTCTACCCCTTCCCGCTGGCGCTTAATCAGCGGGGGCGGATCTCTCCCGTAACTCCCGGCTGTCAGACTTTTATTACCGTCGCTGAAGCTGATGGTTCTCAATCAAAAACGGAATATGTTTCAAAATTCAAGGGGGCGCAACAACTTCGCTTTGCTCCCTTTTACTCACACAATACCGGAAAAAAGGCTATTGGTTGTGCTGAATGCCACGGCAATCCGGATTTCCTTGGTTTTGGTCAGCACATAATGGAAGGCAACACAATTACGGGTACGCTGATTTGTGAACGCTCGGACAGTAAGCCGCTTGATGGTTTTCTGACGATGAAAAATGGCCGGGTAAACGCGTATTCGGCTATTACCCGCGAAAACTCCCGTCCCCTCAATGGCATCGAAGTGAAGCGGACTCTTTCAGTTAATCTCTGTTTACCCTGTCATGACAAGGCCCGTGACCCGATTTATCGGAAAGGAATAAACCTGCGTGCGTTGGATGATACTTTGCATCGTCAGCTTCTGTCTGGCCAATAGCGTTTCTGCTGCCGCCACCGCTACCCATGTCGGGATGGCGTGCGCTTCATGCCATAGACAGGGAGGGAGTGAAAGCGATCCCGCCGCCCGTTCACACCGGGCAGGTGGCTGTGTCTCATGCCATCAGGGGCATGAGCGGATTTTTGACCATGCCATGGGTCAGCGTAGTGGTGAAAAAGAGTTTGTACAACGCAGCTACGGGCGGTTTGATTCTGGTTTTTGGGAGAAAAACTGTAATTCCTGCCACCTGAAGGGGTGTCTCGACTGTCACAGTGACGGGGGGATGTCCACGCCGTCTGTGGCCGCTTGCCAGCGCTGTCATAATGGCTATTACACTGGTTGGGACTACTCGGGGCGGGCTCCGCGAGAAGATAACATACGATACCAGCGAGGTATTGCTGTCAATGGCGCTCCGTTTTTAAAGATGCTGCCGGACGTGCATTATAGCGCCGGTATGACCTGCGGGGCTTGTCACTCGATGAAGAGTCTGGCAGAAGGGAAGAAGTCATCACACGGATGCCTTGATTGCCACAAGCCGAGCCCAAAAGTTCTGGAACACCGCATTCCAGCCCATCTGCAGCGGCTGGAATGTTACGCCTGCCATTCGGCCTGGGCACCGCAGGAGTACGGTACCTTTTTCCTCCGGTTTCGCGATCAGAGAGATAAAGACGATTTTGACCTTACACAGGGAGCCAGCGTGGAATATCTGCGCAGTGCCTACCTTAAAAAACAGGATGCGCCACCACTCGGGATCAACTCCCGTGGAAAAGTAAGCCCGATCCGGCCGATGTTTATCGCCTATTATACCGATATAATGACCGCTAAAAATAACGGGCCAGAAAATACTCTGTTAGCCGCTGAATGGCGGGCCTATTTTCCGCACACAGTTCAGCGCGGTAGTGTGACCTGTGAAGCGTGTCACGATAATCCGACCCGCTTCCTGATGGAACCGGAATCCCGGAGAATCTATAACCTTCAGAAAGATGGCATGGGACTGGAATCTTTCTGGTCTCAGAGAGGGCAGCGGGTCAGTAATGGTAGTTTTATGGATGCTGCCCGCTATCTGCGTATGAGTAGCAAAAGCCCCGCATATACAAAGGCGTACATCACAAAATGGAAAACATTCCTCAATCGCGTCGAAAATTCATCACAAAACTGACTCTGCTGATTGCTTCAGGAGGTCTGTTGATACGGTATCTCATTCCACGTTCGTCGGGTATGCGACGGGTGCTGGTCTCAGTTGCCGTAACAGATGTACCGCAGGGGGGCGCGCTGTTGTTTCGGAACGAGCGTCTGGCGCTATTCAAGGACGATGGCGGCTTCTACGCATTAAGCCTGATCTGCACCCATCTTGGTTGCACGGTGACCGTTACGGAGGATGCACTTTCGTGCCCCTGTCACGGCAGTCGCTTTGACCGGCAGGGAAAGGTTCTAAGCGGTCCTGCGGATCGAGCGCTGGTGCGAATGAAGGTTGAAGAACATGACGGGCGGGTTGATGTCGTGGGGTGATTTGTGGTGATTGTCCTAAGCCGTAGGGTCAGCGCAACAGCCAGATAGTAAGCGGCAGTGTAATAAACGACAGGCACGTCTGCACGGTGATGATTGCTGCCATGCTGTCGTGATCGCCACCCATCTGCCGGGACAGGATGTAGGCCGAAGGAGCAGTCGGTACGCTGAACAGCAGCACCGC
>CAIRND010000602.1 GCA_903879825.1 uncultured Geobacteraceae bacterium | reverse complement strand
CGGCTTGAAGACACTCGGCCTGGAATCTCTCTAAAAGCCAAAATCAATGAATAATCAGATGTTTAAAACCTGGCGCCTCATCGTGACCCCCCCGCTTTCCGGAGCGGAGAATATGGCTATCGATGAGGCGCTGCTGCGTTCGTTCGATCCTGAATCGTCACTGCCGCTGCTGCGTCTGTATGGATGGAATCCCCCCGCGTTATCGCTGGGTCGCTTTCAGAAGGCCGCCGAGGTGCTTGACCTGGAACGGTGCCGAGCCGATGATGTTGCGGTTGTGCGCCGTGTAACCGGCGGCGGTGTCATCTACCATGCCGACGAGTTGACCTATTCGCTGGTGTGCGCTCCGGGGCAGATTCCTCCGGCATCGTCCATAAAAGACTCCTTTCGCGTGTTGACCGGCTTCCTTCTGGCCTTCTACGGCGCGCTCGGTCTTGCGGCCGCCTATGCGATTGATGCAGCGCCTGAAGGGACACACCTTGGCGAGCGCACCGCGTTCTGTTTTGCCGGCAGGGAAAGTTTTGATATTCTGACCGGTGGCCGCAAAATAGGCGGCAACGCCCAGCGGAGAATGAAGGGTAAGATCTTTCAGCATGGATCAATTCCGCTTCAAAATCATGCCGTGACTGGACTTTCGTATATGCGGGATCAAGCACCTGAACAGGCCGATGGTACAATCAGCCTTGCTGAGTATGGGGTGAACAACGACAGAATCAGTTTAGAGAACCGCCTTGCGGCCGCTTTTGGCGAATATTTTGGTGTGGTACTTGCGAATGATTCGCTGACGAAAGAGGAACAGGCCGACAGGGATCTGTTGCTGCTAAGCAGATATGGTACGGATCTCTGGAATCTGGAAGGGGAAGTGGAGTGAATATTCAGCGTAAACCGGAATGGCTGCGGAAAAAAGTTAACCCGGGCGATCAGAATGAGATGCGTCAGTTGCTGGGTGAATTGCGGTTGAATACCGTCTGTCAACAGGCACTCTGCCCTAATATCTCAGAGTGTTTTTCCTGTGGTCAGGCCACCTTCCTGATCCTTGGGAAAAATTGTACCCGTCTGTGCAGCTTCTGTAATGTGGAAAAAACAGTGCCGCTACCGGTTGATAGCGATGAGCCGGCACGGATTGCCGAGGCGGTTCATCGCCTCAATCTTTCCCATGTGGTTATTACCAGCCCGACCCGGGATGATCTGCCGGATGGCGGCGCCGGGTTGTACGCCGCCACGGTTGATGCTGTTCGTGCTGCATCTCCCGCAACGCGGATTGAACTGCTGGTTCCCGATTTTCAAGGGTCGGTGCCAAGCTTGGAAGCAGTTGTTGCCGCCTGTCCTGACATAATTGCCCACAACGTCGAAACGGTGCCGCGCCTCTACCATATTCGTAACGGAGCTGATTATGGCCGGTCGTTGGAGGTGTTGCGCGTCTGCGCCGGGCTGGCTCCGGGTATCCGCACGAAATCAGGTATTATGCTGGGGATGGGGGAGCAGGAAGAGGAGGTGCTGCAGGTGTTGCGCGATCTGCGAAGCACGGGGTGTGCCTACCTGAGCATTGGCCAGTATCTGGCACCCAGTCGCCATCATTATCCGGTGCAGGCATATATAGCGCCGGAACGGTTCGAATGGCTGCGGGGTACGGCGCTGGAGATGGGATTCAGCCATGTTGAGAGTGGCCCGTATGTGCGCAGTTCGTATCACGCGGGAAAATATGCGTGAATCTCAGCGGTATACCTCAAGAATTTTCAAAACATTTACCTGACCTCAACATGGTTGTAACGTGACAATGCTACTATGGCCTCCAAATAATATCAGGAGGCCATATGAGTGAAAAACCAGCTAAGCTTCGGGTTGTAAAGGGTAAAAGTTCTGTTGCATCTGCTTTTACCGCTGCGGCAGGTTTTATGCGCGGTATCTCTTTTAAACGCTATGTTCCAAAAATACGTCCCCGCGAGTTTGCGGCTCTTGAAAAAAATCAGGATTCTCACCGTTCACGTTGTACCATCTACCGCGAAAAGGGTGCCGGTACTGTGCCAACGATAGTGCTTGGTGGCTTCGTTCCCGATGCGACCGAAACGGTGGAGTTTCAACGTACCTTACTCCGCCAGCATGGCTCAATCTACTACGTGAATTATGCCCGCACTGGATTTTGTCAGGAGATGTTTGCCGCACAACTTAACGATTTGATAGAAGATTTGTCACGTAAAGGGCAAAAACCTCTGATAATGGGCGTCAGTTTCGGTTGCGGCCTTCTCTCCAATTTCCTGATACATGCTGTTGAGCAGGTGCACGAAAGAATTCGTGGCCTGATCCTGGTAAGTCCGGTTATTACAACCGATGACCTGATACGTCCGTCCGACCAAAAAAGAGATGGCGTGAGAATACTGGAAAGTAATCTCAAAAAAATTGTTGCTGCCGACCCCGCGAATGAAGTGGATATTAACAAACAGATAGAGCGTTCACGGCGCTGT
>CAIRND010000601.1 GCA_903879825.1 uncultured Geobacteraceae bacterium | reverse complement strand
TGCAGCGGTCCGATCTATACATTTGGAACTGAAGAACAGAAGAAAAAATGGCTGCCTGCACTTAACAGCGGCGAAAAAATAGGCTGCTTCCTGTTGACGGAACCTGATGCGGGAAGTGATGCCGGAGGTACTGCCACCACCTACACGCGTGACGGTGACGATTTCGTCATAAACGGCAGTAAGACCTTTATTACCAATGGCGGTTATCTGGGCACCGGTGTGCTGTTGGCTTCATATGACCGCAGTCTGAAACACAAAGGTATTACCGCCTTTATTGTCGATCTGAGTTCTCCCGGTGTTACCATTTTGAAAAATGAAAACAAGATGGGTATCCGCGGCAGTTATACCACCGCTTTTGCCTTTGATAACCTGCGTGTACCGGTTGAAAACCTGCTGGGCAAGGAAGGTAAGGGCTTTAATGTCGCCATGGATACCTTGAATGGTGGCCGGATCGGGATCGCCTCGCAGGCGCTCGGAATCGCTGAAGGAGCTTTTGAACGGGCGCTGGCTTATTCGAAGGAGCGGAAACAGTTTGGGCAGGCAATCAGTGAGTTTCAGGCGATCCAGTTCAAGCTGGCCGATATGTGGACCAGCATTGAAACGAGCAAGCTCCTGACCTATCGCGCCGCCTGCCTGAAAGATGCCAAAAAGAGCTACACCATGGAATCGGCCATGTGCAAAATGCATGCATCCGAAACAGCAACCTTCGTTACCAAGGAAGCGATTCAGATCCATGGCGGCTATGGCTACATTGTTGATTACGAGGTTGAACGAATGTACCGCGATGCCAAAATAACTGAAATCTATGAAGGTACCAACGAGGTGCAACGAGTGGTTATTTCAAAACTACTGCTTTCGTAAAACAGTTTATTATTAGTACTTGACACGCGCGTTAAGTAGACTTATATACGACGCAGTAATTATCACGTCAGGTGAGGTGTCTCTGTGGAAGTAACCCGCGAAATTTACTGGAATATCGGCCATGGCGTTGTCCTCCCGATGTATATCCTGGCGTTTGTCGCCTTTGGTATCATGGCCTGGGGGTTCTGGCAACGTGTGCCGATCTGGCGTCAGGGCAAAGCGCTTGACCGTTTTGATCGCTACGACGAGCGGGTCAAGCGTATGTGTGCCGAAGTCTTCAGTCAGGTAAAAATATACCGTGTCACGGACGGCGGAATATTTCACTCCATCTTTTTCTGGAGCTTCCTGATCCTCTTTGCCGGCACGATGCTGGTCATGATCCAGGCCGACTTTTTTACCCCGTTGTTACAGGTTAACCTTCTCTCTGGTGAATTTTATAAAGCATTCTCGCTGGTGCTGGATCTCGCCGGGATCATCGCCCTCCTCATGCTGGCCGGCTTCTTTATCCGCCGTTTCGTCATACAGCCCAAAGGATTGGAAATTGTACGCGATGATTACATCGTGCTGCAATTACTCTGCGCCATTCTGATAACCGGGTTCCTGGTTGAAGGCGCTCGCATGGCGGCTACAGAACTGCAGCAGAACCCGGCTTTGGCACGTTTTTCACCTGGCGGCCTGCTGGTCGGACAGCTCTTTACTACTCTGACGGCCGACACCCTGCTGGTTACCCATAAAATACTCTGGTGGCTGCACTTCGTACTGGTACTCGGCTTTTTCTGCGCAGTCCCGTACACCAAACTGCGTCACATACTGACGACCAGTGCCAACGCTTTTCTGGCTCCCTTTGAGCCGAAGGGAGCGAT
>CAIRND010000600.1 GCA_903879825.1 uncultured Geobacteraceae bacterium | reverse complement strand
TTGTTAAAGGCTTCTGCCCGAGGGTTTCGAGGCTTCGAAAGCTATCGAACAAGGATCCTCTTTTACTGTGGTAAACTGGATATGACAATCTAACGGCGCAGTAAAATGAAAATTCTTTTCCATTAAAACCTGCGGAGAGCCTTTTTCGTTAAAGGTGTGCTTGAGACAACTGTATAAAGTCTGCAACCGCTGCTGGCCATCATAGATTAACCATTTATCTTTTCTACCATGTAACCCCTTATCAACCAGTTTAGGCAATTCGCCAGGTAGGTAGTCCTTGATAAACTCCCTGTAGGGAATTGGTTCTTCGGTATTCCAGATTATTAGCCCACCTATTGGGTATCCCTTTAGAATTGAATCAAACAACTTGCAGATGTACAATTCGTTTTCATAACGACTACCCCACACATATGGCCGCTGTATGGCTGGCAAAAACCAACCATTGACACCGTTGTTAATACTGTTTATTGCTTCTTTTACTGATATACCAAGATATGACATTATGTTTCCTTTCTTTCAGAAGCTAACGTTTGAATTAACCGCTGATGTGCGGGTTTACCACGTAACATCCGTGTTGATGGAAGAGTTTGTCTTATGTCAAAGCGCCTTGAAAATTGCCATGACACAAGATAGTGGCGTTGCATTAGTGAACCGATGGAGTGTCGTGCCTTGAGTATTTTCTTCACGCATTTCGATTTCTCCGGCCTCATGGTTGTAAGAAAACACATAGCGCTGGCCGCCGATATGCACCCATAGGACATTCTTTGTTTCACCACTATGCACCATAACCTTGATGGGTTTGTTATCGTCTTTGCGCCAAAGAATCGCACCAGCGAGAGCCAATGCTATTTCTTTGACGTTTCCGGCATGATGATCTGCCCGATTCATTACACCACAAAGGTACTGCCTGAGTTCTTCAACTTCTGTAACGGTTAGTGCCATTGCTAATTTCCTCCTTGATAAGATGCCCAACGTAAAAAAGATGAGGCTGATGCGTGCGGTGCTTGTTAAATCCCTGCAATAATTTGCTCCACTTCTCCTGAGTCATCACTAAACCTATTAACACCTTGAGTTCCTTCGGAACAAATCCAAATTTAGCACTACTTTACTTAGAGTTATGTAAGGCTAATGTACAGAAATTCACCGCATTTTCTGATATTTACTCGCAACTGTTTGCGTTCCTCCCCTTTTCGCCCGCTACCGCTTCACACAGCCAAAACCTTTAGATTTTCACTTTGTCTGTATGGTTTAAAGCAGTTGACGGGCAAGTTCGAGTGCATCAACTGGCCACAGGCATTCAGGACGAGGACGATGTACATTTGGATGATTGACTTCAGGGCGACAATTCTGCAACGTTGTGATCCATGCTTCCGGAATGGATGTGCGACCGTGAACTGCGCCGAGCAATGCACCGGCAATTGCTGCGTTGGTATCGGTATCACCTCCCTGCATGATGGTGTTGACCACCCCCTCTTCAACGCTTGAAGCATGAAGCAGTTGGTAGAGTGCGTTCTGGAAAGCGATAAGGACCCAGCCCTGCAGGGTGATGTAATCAGCAGGCTCTGTTTCGGCGGCACGCTGAATGGTGTCACACAGTTTTAATTCAATATCCATCTCCCGCATCCATAAGAGCATAGCAGCGTAAAGCTCTCCTGGCGTTGCTCCGGTACGGATAGCGTGAGCGATTGCCATTGCATACATCGCATTTGCCTGCAAACAGATACGATGTGGATGGGTTAAGGCAGCATCCTCTTGTGCCCACCGGGCAACCTCTTCAAGATCGTGTTTGGCACCAAAGATCCCGAGCGGGCTGATGCGCATCATGGCGCCGTTTGCCTCACTGGTAAAATTCCGTTTTCCGTGAAAAGCTTGATAAATGGTATTTCCCATGTCAAATGGCCCAGAATCAACCCACCACTGATACTCTTTGCGTACCGTTTCAGCATCATACCGTCCGTTGTTTACAAGAGAACGGGCAAGGAGCAGCGCCATTTCGGAATCGTCGGTA
>CAIRND010000599.1 GCA_903879825.1 uncultured Geobacteraceae bacterium | reverse complement strand
CGGTTGTCGTTTTGTCCACAGTGCCAAGAATATCCATGTCGTCAACCGTATCTTTAAAGTCAATCCGGCGGTGGAATTCAGCATAACCGTCTTTTACAACGTCAACGAGAACATAGCCGCCGGCAACGAGGGGAACTCTTGCGCTGAACTTACCGCTGCTGCTGGTGGTCGCCGCAACGCTTCCCCCGCTGAGCAGTACTCCTGCCGAATTATATGAGCTGATCTGAACGGGCAGGTCTGCTCCGGCTGTCGCCTTGGCAGCCGCTGAGAGGTTAATCGTGCCGCTGACAGATTTTGTAACGGAAGTTGGTGCCGAAGTACCGCCACCACCTCCGCCGCCGCCACAGGCCGATAGGAACAGAGCTGTCATTAAAACTGCCGAAATACGTTTCAATTGCTGTTTCATATGTTCTCTCCTTTTCTCCGTGTTTACCCTATGTGATCACACGCTAAAACGGCCAATGTCGTTATTGATTGGTAGCCATAACCACCTCCCCTGTGTGTCATTCCTCTGTTTGGATGTAATCCTCTCTTACTCAGCAAATTATGTTCCAAAGTGTAACTAGCTGTTATTAAGGCAGTAAGTTGCGATGTGTGGGGGGCGCTGTAAATTATTTTACTGGGGTGCGCATGCGTGAAATAGGGCGGGGTCGTCAACATGAAGTGGCATTGTTGTGGTGTAGGGCAGGCTGCTTGGCCTTTTAGCCGTTTGGGTTACCTGGTTTGCAAGGAGATTGGGGGGAGTGTGCGTGTGGGGTAAAAAAATGTACCGGTGTAAAAAAATGCGCCGGTCGTTAATTGATACGCAATAGTTGAAAAGAGGGGGGGACTCCCCTATAATCTTCAGCGTTGCCCTGGCCATATTCGCCCTGTTCAACCAGGCTTTCAATGATGGCGGTTTCAAAGGTTTTTTCTGTTCGTATGTCACTCATGCGCTTGGTTTCCTTATTGTTTTGGTAGTGACATCAATGCCACCACCAAACGGTAACGTGCCGCAATTTAAGGCTTGTCAGTCACTTAAAGCACATCTTCATGTAGCTAAAGACCTTAAGTATCTGTTAGCCCCGGTATTTCAATGCAGCAAAATGTCTAAAAATGTCTAAAAATGTCTAAAAATATCACCGTGTAGACATTTTCCAGACCTTGCCTTCAGGGTAAATAATCCCTTTATTTTTAAGCTGTTGCAAAATATTTTTTATCTTATTTTTCTTCTGGTCTTCGTCTAAAACGTCGGGGAGTTTGTCTAAAAGTATTTTTTCAAAGTCGGATTTTATACCTTCCTCAAATTTACGCAGGTAATCAATGATAACTTTTTTACAATAGTCATCATCTATGCCGCGACGCCTGATGTAAGCGCTTCGGTCGCCTGTAGCCTTTGCCACCGACGCCGAAATGTGGAAATTAGGTTTCCTCCCCTCTATCAGTCCCTTTGTCTTCAACTGTTTTATTTCGTCATGAGATAAAGAATGGCTCTTTGCCACCTTGTCAAGAAGGATAATCTCTTCAAGGCGTAAATCCGAGAATGTTGCTAACTTCCGGGCATAACTCATATCAAGCACTTTGCCAACAATGGTAACCTTCACTTGATCCGGTTTGAGTTCGTATTCGGGGAGGGGAAAATACTTTTTCCGTTGCAGCAGGAACATTCTCTTAATACCGCTGCCGATGGTATCAATCATGTTGAGGTTTACCATCGCATCAGCCAGAAACTTATTGCGATAGTATGGTGACGGAGCATCCGTGAAAAGCACTTCGTTTATGCTCTGGGGAATAAATGTTCCGACATTACTGAAGGTCAGGTAACCATCTTCTTTTTCGACAACATTGATTTTGCCACCAAGAGAATAGTCCTGGTGTGCAATGCAGTTGTTTAGCGCCTCTCTGATAATGTATGGCTCATATTGATCAACTTCATCTGGAAACAGAGTGCCATCGGGAAGGTAACGATACTTCAGGTTGCGAATTTTATTGAAAATGGCCTCGGTATTGAGAATGAGCGGACAACTGAAATGCTGATAATCCTTTTCGATATTATCCCTGTCCTTCAAAATCCATGAAATTTTGCAGGTCGCAGGACTGATAAAATGTTCCGCCTCTTCCTTACCCAGCAGGATTATGGCCGCTCGGGTAATTTCCCCTTTAATGCAAACCCTTGCCTTGTTCAATAAAGTCAGATCATCCCAATTGTCCATTTCATCGGATAATTTAGGATTCTTTGTCTTGAAGGCTGAGCGGGCTTTTAAGATGGCCTCTTTTGACAGGTCATCCAGAGTTGCGTCATGACAGATGCCCGCGCTCCAATCCTTTACGCTGCCCTGGCTGCGAATACGCTCAATTTCTTCCAGATTGAGGGGAGATAGCGATTCGCCGTCTCGCCCGTAGTAATGTCCTTCCCAGGCAATTGGTATCCCTTTCGGCGCT
>CAIRND010000598.1 GCA_903879825.1 uncultured Geobacteraceae bacterium | reverse complement strand
TAAGGTGCGCCACCTATTTTGGTGGCGAGGTGCCTACACTCAACAATGTCTTGGGCGTCGCGAACGCCCGGAAAGGGGATAGCTATGAAACCACTAACATCACAAGCGCTGGAACTGATCGGGAAGGACTGGAGCGTCAGTAGTTTAACGCGGGAAGCACATCTACAGCACACGAAGGATTTTGCCAACTTCGTGAGGAAAACGTTTGCCCTGGAAAAAATCAGGGACCTGAAACCGAATCATGTACTGACCTATATCCAGGATATGAAGAAAAACGGCTTGGATAACGGCACTATGTGTAACCGCCTGACATCCGTGCGGGAATTGGCGAATGCTATTGGTAAAGGAAATATTGTAGCCAGGGACAATAAAGAGTACGGCATTGCCCGTGGCAGTCGCCAAAAACCGATCATCCAAAACACTGGAGAGGTCAATAGGATCAGAACAGAACTGGCTGCAAGAGCTAACGCGGGAGACCGCACCGCCATTATGTGCCATGCCGCAGCAGAAATGAGAGATGCTTTTGGGCTTCGGGCAAAAGAATCACTCATGTCATTCAAGCTTATAGATACGACAACAGGCGCCGCAATACTGCTTAATTCGCTGGCAGTTGAAGGGGCGAAAGGCGGCAGAAGTAGAAGCCTGGTTATCGAAAACAACGTCCAGCTGAGGGCTGTCCAGCAAGTTGAACTGGCGGCAAAAGCTTTAGGCAGCGGCACCGGTCGATGCATTCCTCCAGAAATGTCGTTAAAGCAGGCATATAACGCCCAAAGGACCTTGTGGGCAGAATTAGGCGGAACAAAAGCCAATAATGCTCATATGCATGCATCCCGGCACAAAGTTGCGCAGGAAATGTTTGCCAACAGATATAGCAAGGGGGAGATAATGGAACGATTAGGCCACGGTGAGGATCGGTCGCCTTTTTGTTATATCCCCAAATAAGTCACCATCTGGGAAAGCACATCCTGATGGGAGCACGACCACAATTTTAAATCGCCCGAAGGAGGTGACGTCGCGCAGACTGTTCCGGAACGACAACGGTTCACCTGTAGGCGCCTGAAGGTATGAACCTTTCACTATTTAAAAAAGGCCCATTGGAGAGGATGTATTCTCCAATGGGCCTTTTTTTTGTTTTGTGTGGAGCAGCGGTATCATACCGGTATCGTACCGGTACGATGCCGGTATGACCAGATAATCACCTCACAATAATAAATTGTAGCTGCCGCTGCCAAACGGTCTAATGCAACGGATGGTCACCGTTACGATTAAGTTCAAGTTAGTAATCGAACTGCGCCGGTATCATACCGGCACGATCAAGCAAGATGTTTTCCAATACTTATGATCACCAAGCACGCCCATAAAGCCCCATTACCCGACGAAATGCACAACGGGTAATGGGGTTTTTTACGTCCTGTGAGACCCACCGCATTTTCACCGGACAGGGGGGCGATCTAAGAGGAAACGACATTTATTCTTCCATCGAAAAGTTCACATCTTCAAATGGCGAACAATCGATGAAAAACTGCGGGCACCATATGCAACCAAAGCAATCTGACATAACAACACACAAAAGTACTGCCAGCCACCCTGACATAATCCAGGAGACCATCCTTTTTTGGGAGAAGCGATGTGGGACTTCTATTAGCGCAGAACAAGCCCGCGAAATGGTCGCTAATGTAACCACCTTCTTTTCCACACTACAAAAATGGGATTCAGCTTGTGGCAACGATATCAGAAATAACAATTCTGCGAAAAGCAACAAAACTGCAAAAAAGTAATAACCTCATTGTCACACCTGTGTTGGTGCATCATCAAATAAAAGGGAATAGAAAGGAGCACGACTATGGATACAAAAGCAACTGAAGATGCAGTATGGCTTGCCTGTCAAAAGCTGGAGGCTGATAACAAGAAGTTATCAGCGAGTAACGTTTTAGAAATAACTGGCGGAAGTAAATCAACAGTACTGCCCTTTATAAGAACATATCAGACACTGGGCAG
>CAIRND010000597.1 GCA_903879825.1 uncultured Geobacteraceae bacterium | reverse complement strand
GAGGTTGAAGATCTGTATCTGCCCTATAAACCGAAGCGGCGCACGAAGGCGACGATTGCCCGGGAGCGTGGCTTAGAGCCGCTGGCTGATATCATGGCTGCCCAGGAATTGACGGCAGGGTGTGCCGAGGATGCTGCCTTGCCGTTCATCAATCCGGAAAAAGATGTTCCTGATGCGGCGGCAGCTCTGGACGGAGCCGGGCATATTCTGGCTGAACGGCTGTCAGATAATGCCGATGCCCGTGCGATGGTGCGGCGTCTGACCAAGGAACAGGGTGTGCTGAATTCACGGGTTGCAGCCGATTATAAAGAACAGGTCACCAAGTTTGAGATGTATTATGACTTTCAGGAACAGCTTAAGGTCGTGCCGTCACATCGTATGCTGGCCATGCGCCGTGGTGAGAAGGAGGAGGTGCTTTATCTCTCGATTACTGCGCCGATTGAACAGATCCTGGCCGGCTTGAAGTCGCGCCTGATCCTGCGGGAAAGTGTTTTCAGCCCGCTGCTTGAGCGGATCGCAGAAGATGCCTATAAACGGCTGATCGCCCCTTCTATCGAGGTGGAACTGCGCCTTGAGAGTAAAGAGCGCGCTGATGAGGCGGCCATAGTTATCTTTGCCCGCAATCTGCGCGAGCTTTTGCTGGCACCGCCCGCCGGGGGCAAGCGGGTGTTGGGGGTCGATCCGGGTTTTCGTACCGGTTCAAAGCTGGCAGTCGTGGATGCGAACGGCCGTTTTCTGGAGCACGTGACGATATATCCGCATATCGGTGAGGCCCGTGTCCCCCAGGCTAAGCAGGACCTGCTGCGTTTGGTGACAACGCACGACATCGAAATGGTCGCAGTCGGCAATGGTACTGCCGGCCGTGAGATGGAAATTTTTGTCAAGGAAACCCTGAGCGGGATCGGGCGGCAGATTCCGGTGGTCTCGGTCAGCGAGGCGGGTGCCAGTATCTACTCTGCTTCGGATATTGCCCGGGAAGAGTTTCCAGATCTGGATCTGACCGTGCGCGGGGCCATCTCCATTGCCCGCAGGCTGCAGGATCCACTGGGCGAACTGGTCAAGGTCGATCCCAAGAGTATCGGCGTCGGTCAGTATCAACATGATGTCAATCAGGCTATGCTGAAAAAGTCGCTGGATGGTGTGGTGGAATCATGCGTCAACTATGTGGGAGTCGATCTGAACACCGCTTCCTGGGCGCTGCTGGCCTATGTTTCCGGAGTGGGGCCCTCTCTAGCCAAGGCGATAACCCGCTATCGGGATGACAATGGTTCGTTTTCCTCCCGCAAGGCGCTCCTTAAAGTGCCGCGTTTCGGGGCAAAAGCGTTTGAACAGGCCGCCGGATTTCTCCGTATCCGTGGCGGTACGCATCCGCTGGACAACAGTGCGGTTCACCCGGAACGATACACGCTGGTGGAGGCCATGGCGACTGATACGGGTGTATCTCTGGCGCAGTTGACCGCTGATCCGGCTCTGGTTGATAAAATAAATCTGAAAAAGTATGTGTCTGAAAGTGTCGGTCTGCCTACGTTGCGTGATATTATCGAAGAGCTGAAAAAGCCGGGGCGTGATCCGCGCAGCCAGTTTAAAACTGCATCATTTCGGGACGATATTCGCGAGATCAACGATTTGAAGGAAGGGATGATTCTGCAGGGGATCGTCACCAATGTGACTGCGTTCGGTGCCTTTGTCGATATCGGCGTTCACCAGGATGGTCTGGTGCATATCAGTCACTTGGCCAATCGCTATGTCAAAGACCCCAACGATGCCGTCAAAGCGGGGCAGGTGGTAAAAGTAAAGGTGTTATCAGCCGATGCCCAGCGTAAGCGGATATCGTTGTCGATCAAGGAAGCGCAGCAGAGTGAAAAAACGGTGAATTGATTATGTTGTCAGTAAAGTATGAAATGGTGTCAGCATTGTTCGGTTAGAAAATTGCAGAAAACCTAAAACCCTGCCTTATCCCCTCACCCGGCCTTCGGCCACCCTCTCCCGGTGGTAGAGGGTATGTATTTTCCCTTCTCCATCAGGGAGAAGGTGCCCCGAAGGGGCGGATGAGGGGCGATTTTGACTGTTGCACAAACCAAACGGACAACGCTGAAACAAAGTACGAAAAAAACGAAGTCAGGAGTCTCAACTAATGGAAGAAAAACAGAGTGCCAGTACCACGCTGAGGAGATCAGCCGCTGATCCTACTGCCGATAGAATGGCGGCACGGCGGGGTAATAGTCCCGTGCAGACGATTGCGGAGGATGATTCTCCTGAAGTTGCACGAGAGAATATTGTTAAAGAGATGATGCGTATATTTGACGGTCTGCTGGGGTGTACGGCGAAGCGTACCGGGGTGAGTCTTGCTTTTTTGAAGAACGATAAAAAAACACGTATAAAAGAGACCGTAACAAAACCGGAAAGTGCCGCTCAACGTAAGCTGGAGCAGGAAATATACCGACTGATCAAGCGGTTGGTCGAACTGGATTCCCCCAATACCGGCTTCGCTCTCAATGTCCTCATCAATAATGGTACGTATTATTACAACAAAGCCAGCGTGCCACTCTCGTTTGGAACCTTTCTTAACTCACTGGTTACGTACCTGGAAGGACATGATTGCTTAAGTATCTGTCCCGATGAAATGGAGAAGCTGAAAGCACTGCTGGCCCGGGGATAGTAATGTTTGAACCGGTGGCATGCCTGTCAGGATGCGTGTTTGCCGGTTTTTTTTGATTGTTTCAGGTGGGCCACAAAGACCGCGTGGCGAAGTCCTCCCCGGCCGGGGCGTTCGGTGGTTACGGTGAAGCCAGCACTGCGCAGGCGTTTGTCGAAACTTTCGTCATAATTTTCACCCCATACAGCAATCACGCCGCAGGGCTTCAGGGCGGCCCGCATGTTTTCGATGGCTCTGCTGCCATAAAGCGGGTCATCACTGTGGTGTGTTTTCGCATGAGGACCGCGGTACAGATCGAGCACGATCGCATCGAAACGTGAATCGCCGCCATCCACGGCGGTACGGCGGATGCGGCGGGCAACGTCGCCAATCTCCACCGTTACCCGCACATCGTTGACGGCGTTTTCCGTAAGAGCTGCAAGCGGCCCACGGCACCATTCGCGGACGGTTGGGTTAAGTTCGGCGACGACGACCTGGGCGGAGGCGGGCAGAGTGTCAAGTACCGCCTTAAGCGTAAAGCCCATGCCGAGACCTCCTACCAATACCCGTGGATGTGCGCTTTCCTTCAGATGGCCGCAGCCAAGCTGGCCAAGCACCACCTCGGAGCGGTTTGATACACTGTTCATCAGCACCTGAGAGCCGATCATAATCAAAAAGTCCCGCTCACCGCGCTGACGCAGTTCAAGCAGGCCTTCGTCAGTGGTGATGCTTTCGATGGTTTTCCATGGTTGTGCCATATTTCACTCCCTCTTCTTTTATCTTGAAAAAAGCAGTTTCACGCAACGACGCAACGTATGAAATCGTATATTAAGTCATTTTTCAGGTTCACCCGATTGGCTAATCACATTTTCGTTATAAGTCTTTTTTTTCGTTGCGGTCGTTGCGGCGTTGCGTGATCAAATGCCGTTTTTGGGTTTACTGATGGACGTCCCTGTTTTCCGCATGGAGAAAAATCTCTGCAAAAAATTGACTCACGTCATAATTTCAGGAGGTGTAATCGGTTAGGGTGGG
>CAIRND010000596.1 GCA_903879825.1 uncultured Geobacteraceae bacterium | reverse complement strand
CGGATCTCTTGTCTGATGGAAGCAACAAAATCATCATTCTCCGCTACAAGCTCGCCGAGTCCTGAGCGAAGTTCATACCAGCCACGTTCCACAGAATCAATAAACTCCCTCTGTTCGTCAGTATTACGCACGTACATACGGAGAGAATCCCTGAGAATATCCTGTTCGGTACGCCCTTCCAGCTGGGCTATTCTTCTGAGATTGACGTTGTCGCTTTCATCGAGTCTGAGTCCTAACTGCCGAGTACTTGCCATTATGGTCACCTCCAGCGATAACTTTGATATCAGTATATATCACTGCATATCATTTTAAAATAGTTTCCATAAAGCTTTTTCAGTATTTCTTCGATTGCATCACGTTGCGCGTCACAACGGACAATTTTGCTCGCTAAAAGAATGAAAAATAGATAGTGGGTAGATTTTTTCATACGGAAAAGTTGTCCTTCGAATTTCCCATCAGATGGATAAAGACATCTTCAAGCCCGGGGTTGATCTGCTGCCACAGGTGAGATTCTGTACGAAAAGGGTCAATGGCGTGTGAGAGCTTCTCGGCATCAGTGCCGCTGACATGCAGTCTGGTGCCGAAAGCAACCGCCTGTTCTACACCCGGTGCAGCGCGCAGCTGCCGGGCGATACCATGCAGATCCGGGCCAGCGACCGACCAGGTGGTAAGCTGCGCACCGGCTATTACTTCGGCCGCCGTGCCACGAGTCAGCAGATTGCCATAGGAAAGGTAGGCGAGCCGGTCACACCTTTCGGCTTCATCCATATAGTGTGTCGTGATCAAAAACGTCAGACCCTGCCCCGCCAGCTCATGTATCTGTTCCCAAAAATCCCGGCGCGCTTTTGGATCAACGCCAGCAGTCGGTTCATCGAGCAGCAGCAACTGCGGATTGTGGATCAGACAGGCCGCCAGGGCAAGGCGCTGTTTCCATCCGCCGGAAAGCTCTCCGGCCAGCTGTTTCTGACGCCCCGTAAGTCCCAACCGCTCGATGCTGTCGCGCACCGCTTCACGCCTATTCGGTAAGGCATACATGCGCGCCACAAAATCAAGATTTTCCGCAATGCTCAAATCCTCATAAAAACTAAAGCGCTGGGTCATATAGCCGACCTGGCGCTTGATGGCTTCACTCTCGGTAATGACATCGAAACCGAGGCAGCTGCCTTCCCCCGCATCTGCGGCGAGCAGACCGCACAGCATACGGATAAAGGTGGTTTTACCGCTGCCGTTCGGCCCGAGAAAACCATACACTTCGCCGCGCCGGACCTGCAGATCAATGCCGTTAACGACGGTGTGCAGGCCAAAGCGTTTGGTCATGCCGCGCACATCGATGGCAAAACTGTCAGTCATAATCCGGCCCCGAAGCGGACATCCACCGGCTGTCCCGGATGCAGCTGTACCGCCGTGGCGGGGTCAAAGGTAAGCTCAACCATATAGACCAGTTTCTGGCGATTTTCCCGGCTATAAATAACCGGCGGGGTATACTCCGCCTGGGGCGAAATGAAATTCACAACCCCGGCAAATGGTGCGTGCCCTCCGTCAACGGTAACCTGAGCTTTTTCACCTTGATGGATAGTTGCAACCAGCGGCTGCGGAACAAAGACCCGGACCTTGATGTTCTGGGGCGGCAACAGAACTACGGCTGGCCGTCCGGCAGCTACCCATTCCCCCGTACGGTACAGTGTATCAAAAACCAGTCCTGTCGCCGGGGCCGTCTGGCGCTTCTGGGCAAGATCCCAGTCGCTTCTGGTCAGCACCGCTTCCAAGGCACGTGCACTTGCCTCGGTAGCCGCTATCTGGTCGCTGCGCAAACCAAGCCGGGCGGTGCCAAGTTCCGCTTCAAACTGTGCAACACGCTGCCGGTCCTGATCACGCACCGAGCGCGCCCGATCCACCCCCTGCAGCGGGACTACGTTGGCGCGCAACAGCCGCTCCTGACGGGCACACTCCTTTTCAGAAAGTTGCAATGCAGTCCGCGCCTGATTCAACTGGGCAGTGCTGGCTTCTATTTCCGTCGGACGCTTCCCTTTTTTTGTATCAGTCGCTTGTGCGCGCATCTGGGCGAGGCGCAGTTTCGTCTCCTCGCGAGCCGCTTTCTCCTGGATATTTTCCAACTCAAAAAGTGGATCGCCGATTTTGACCTGTGTGCCCCGCTGTACGAAGAGCTTCTCCAGTTTCCCCGGCAGCGGTGAGGAAATATAGACGAATTCCCCTTCGACATAGCCTTGGACAGTGGCAGGGGCTGATGGCGACGGACTGCAACCGGCGATGAGGCAGAGCAGCAGTAATAAGATGCCGGAGAACAGGAGTGATGTGCGGGTGATAAAAGCCGTTCCGGTCATGGGAATTTTTTCCTTTGTTATGTGAGCCTGTTCGCCGGCATTATACCCGTGCATTATTCACAATGCGCTACATTCTAACAGGTTTGCGTAAGAGCGCAAGTGCACGGCCCCTGCATCGGACAATGAGCAGCTGTGTCCCCCCTCTTGCCGACGACCACCTTTGTATGCTACAACACCCGCCATGCTCCAACTAATCAATCTATCCAAAAACTTCGCCGGCAAACCGCTCTTCACTAACATCTCCTGGCACCTGAAAAAAGGTGAACGGGTGGCACTGGTCGGTGAAAACGGTGCTGGCAAATCGACGCTGATGAAGATCATCGCTGGTCTGACTGAGCCCTCATCAGGCGATATCCAGTTCGCCCGGGGAGCCAAAGCCTCCTATCTGCCGCAAGATGGCATTGTTACCACCGGTCAGTCACTGTTCCATGAAGCCCGCGCCGCTCTTGGCGAACTGCTGGCCATGGAGGAAGAGCTGCACCGGATCGGACTCGATCTGGAACGCCTCCCCCACGATTCCCCCGAACATGACCAGATTTTGACCCGATATGGTGAACTGCAGGAACAATTCCGTCATGGTGGTGGCTATACGATGGAAGCCGAAATCGGCACGGTGTTGAAAGGGCTCGGTTTTGCCCAGTCCGACTGGCACCGTGATTGCGGCGAATTCTCCGGTGGCTGGCAGATGCGTATCGCCCTGGCGTGCCTGTTGCTGCAAAAACCGGATGTGCTGCTGCTGGATGAGCCGACCAACCATCTGGACATTGAAGCACGCAATTGGCTGGAAGAATATCTCTGCGCCTACCCCGGTTCAGTTATTCTGGTTTCTCACGACCGTTTCTTCATGGACAGTGTCTGCAGCCGCATTGCCGAAGTCTGGAACCACACGCTGGCTGATTATCATTGTCGCTATTCGATCTATCTTGATCAGCGCGAAGAACGGGTCGCTGCCCTGCGTAACGCCAAAAGTATTCAGGATGGAGAGATCGAAAAGACCGAGGATTTTATCCGGCGCTTTCGCTATCAGGCAAACAAGGCTTCGCAGGTGCAGTCACGGGTCAAACAGTTGGAAAAGGTGGAGCGGATTGTCCTGCCGCCCGAGCGCAAACGGATCCGTTTTCAGTTTCCGGATGCACCCAAAAGCGGCAAGAGCGTCCTCGAACTGAAGGGATTGACCCGCTCGTTCGGCGATCACACCGTGCTTGAAAAAATTGATCTGACAATCGAAAAAGGTGAGCGGATTGCTCTGGTCGGGCACAATGGAGCGGGTAAATCGACCCTGATGGCGGTGCTGGCGGGGGGCGAATTCCAGAGTGGTGAGCGCATTGTCGGCCACAATGTCACGATGGATTATTTTGCTCAGGATCAGGCCAATGCCCTCAATCAAAGTCGCTCGGCATACGATGAGCTGTACGCGGAAGCCCCCTACGATATGGTGCCGAAACTGCGAGATATTCTGGGCGCATTCCTTTTCTCGGGTGATGACATCCATAAACTGGTTAGTGTCCTGTCCGGCGGCGAGCGTAATCGTCTGGCCCTTGCCAAGATGTTGCTTCGCCCTTCCAATCTGCTGCTGATGGACGAACCGACCAACCACCTGGACCTCAATAGTAAAGAGGTGCTGCTGGATGCCCTCAAAGGTTTTGACGGCACCGTGGTGTTTGTGTCCCATGACCGCTATTTTGTCAACGCACTGGCAACGCGGGTAGTTGAGGTTGATGCCGGCGGAGTGGAGAATTATTTCGGTGATTATGAATATTATCTGGGTAAAAAAGCGGGCAGTCCGGCCGTAGTAGGTGCCATCTCCGCTCCCGGCGCAGCCGTAGCCTCAACGTCTGGTGACGCCGCCCCGGCACCACTGCCGCCGCTACACAAAGATGTGCGACTTAAGGATCGGGAGGACGAAAAGCGCCGCAAGCGCGAGGATCAGGCGCGTCAAAAACGGATGAGCGAGATGGAGGGCCAGATCGCCGGCGTCGAAAAAGAGCTGGCACTGCTGGAAGATGAGATGAACGCCCCCGGTTTCTTCGATGATCCAGAGCGCGGTTTGCAAGGTGGCGAACGCCACGCAGGTTTGAATGCGCGGCTGGAAAAACTATACGGTGAGTGGGAAGAACAGTCGGAATAACAGCTAAAATCCAGATAAAATTTCTTCGACAGAGTAATACGGTTACAGCCTTTCCGCCACAACCACCAGAGGTGCCAAACCCCATCTGACAAACATGCGGAGCCGTTCGTGCTCT
>CAIRND010000595.1 GCA_903879825.1 uncultured Geobacteraceae bacterium | reverse complement strand
TGCGGTTTTAGAGCCTGCTCCCGCTGCTCTGGCTGGCAGTGGTGCGGTTGACGGTGAAAACTGTCGGACACATGAAGGTAAAAAAGATAGGGGCCCCGGTCCTGAATGGTGTAAAGGTGGGGACGCGGGGTGCCTTCCTGAAATGCGTGGCCGATGCGGCAAACGTCGTGGTGATTGGTACGGAGCCAGTCAACCGGTTACTGGCGCTGCGGAGGCCCGCGCACTTCTCCTGAACTATTTCACAGGACAAAACTATACCGTTTCCGAGGTAGTCGAAAAAAAGTGGGGCTTCATGGCTGAAATATTCGGTAAGGATGGTAAAGCTATTGGCCGGGTGATGATCAACAAACGTTCGGGGCGTATTCGCTCATTAGATTAACTAGTTTCCGCCCGGAAAGGGTGCCTTTTCGCCCCAGTTGCATCAATCTTCGGAATTGCTTGTGCGGCGTACTGTAGTGCGCCTCCGCGCAACTCCTCGATTTCTTTGCCAGAACAAAAAGTCCCCGCTTTCCGCATCGGATACTAACTATGATAAAGAGGTTGCTGTGCTTCCACCCGTTTTGATTGTAGAAGATGACACCAAACTTGCACGGATTGTGAAGGCTTATCTGGAAGGCGCCGATTTTAGAACTGTACACGCTTCAACGGTCACTGAAGCTCTTCAGAAAGCGGAAGCAGAGATGCCGCTCGCTGTTGTTCTTGATCTCGGTTTACCGGATGGAAGCGGTGAGGAGCTGTGTCAGAGTTTAAAAGAGTTGGGTGATTTTCCCGTAATAATGCTGACGGCTAAATCCTCTGAAGAAGAGCGTATCGCCGGTTTTGCCCTCGGGGCTGATGACTATATGGTCAAGCCGGCCAGTCCTCGTGAGTTGGTGTGCCGTCTAAAGGCGGTTTTGAAACGTTATGAACGGAGCTCGTTCTCGTCTGAAAGCCTTCTGTCATTTAATGGAGGTGCACTGGTATTTGATAATCTGCGTCACCAGATAGCCCGAGATAGTCTCGTCCTTTCCATTACTCCCACCGAATTCAAACTTCTTCTTACCCTTGCGTCGTCTCCTGGAAGAACTTTTACCCGTGATGAACTGGTGTCCCGTGCGCTGGGATATCAGTTCGAAGGGTATGACCGGAGCATTGACGCCCACATAAAGAACCTCAGACAGAAAATTGAAACGGATCCCCGTACACCGGAGTACCTTAAAACTGTGTACGGCGTCGGCTATCTTTTTACCGGAGAACGGGATGCGCTGTAGTTTGCGCTGCAAATTTCTGTTGCTGTTTCTTTTGATCTCAGCCATCGCTCTTTCGTCTGCTTTTGTGCTGCGTGGTCTCATCATGCGGGATTTTGCCAAATACCTTGATGGAGAATCACAGGATCGGGTTCAACGTGTCGTTGCAATTATGGAGGGCGGGTATGATGGCACTGCAGGGTGGCAACGGGATAAACTGACGACTGACCTGGCCTGGGCGCTTCAGCTTGGAATTGAAGTACATCTTTTTGATGCGGCAGGGCATCCGGTGATCGATTCCGAGCAGGCTGTCTCTGAAATGACACCGCTGATGCGCAAACGGGTGCTGGATGCTTCTGGTTATGATCCGCGCACGGTCAAGGGAGAGTCCGTACCTTATCCACTCTATCTACGGGGTGAGGAAATAGGGCATCTGGAGGCGAAGACACTTGAACAGGTCAAGGAAGATTATTTCGTCCGGTCGTCAAATCGGGTACTGCTGATTTCTGTCACTCTTCTGGGGTTTCTCTCGATTGCGGCCGGCATTATTGCTTCCCGTAGACTCACTCGCCCAATTCTTGAACTGGTTGCTGCTTCAGGCGACATCGCAGAGGGTAATATGTCACGCCGTGTTGAAACCTCTGGGCATGACGAAATCGGGCGTTTATCTCAAAGTTTCAACCGCATGGCTCAACGTCTGGAAGCGCAGGAGAAATTGCGCCGAACTCTGCTCTCCAATGCGGCCCACGAACTACGCACCCCTTTGGCGATTATATCCGGTGAACTTGAAGGGATGCTGGACGGTGTTTTGCCGATTGACGGGAGCGCGCTTCAGTCTCTGTACGATGAGGCACGGCGATTGACCGCAATCATGGATGGTGTGGATGAATTATCCCGGGCTGAAGCGAGTACGTTGAATCTGCACAAAGAGACGTTTCTTCTTAAACCGTATCTCTCCACAATTGTTGGTCGTTTTGAGCGAATTAGTGCTGACAAACATGCAGTTCTGTTGCTTGATTGCCCCGACACTCTCCGCATTAGTGCCGACCCTGATCGCCTCAGCCAAATTGTCATTAATTTGCTCAGTAACAGCATAAAAGCGATTGCGTCGTGTGGCAGAGTTGTGGTCATCGCTTCTTTAGAGGATGACCGGATCTGCCTGGTCATTACCGATAATGGCAGTGGAATTCCGGAAAAAGATCTTCCCCACGTTTTTGAACGCTTTTACAAAGGGAGTGGTGACGGATTAGGGTTGGGGCTGGCCATTGTACAGGAGTTAGTTGCTGCTCATGACGGCACAGTGTCGGTCAAGAGTTCGGTTGCCTCGGGAACGTCATTTTGTGTTACGATGCCGTTTGTCTGAATGAGTGTTTTAGAGATAGCCACATTAAATGCTTTAGTGTAAAGCCATCAGAGAGGAGTTGTCATGATTCAACAAAGAAATTTTGATACGGTTTCTTTACATTGGGATGAGGAGCCGCGGCGAGTCATGCTGGCTAGGGATATTTCAGTATCAATTCAGGCGCAACTGGCACTGCCGCAGCAGTGGAATGCCCTTGATTTTGGTTGTGGGACAGGTCTGGTCACCATGCAGCTCGCCCCGCTGTTGCAGAGTATTACCGGAATAGACAGCTCGTCCGGAATGCTCGATCGACTCAAGGATAAAATTAAAAACTCAGGTTATTCGAACGTTGTCACCGAACTGTGTGATGTGGAAAAGGGGACTCTGCCAACAGGTACCTATCATCTAATCACGAGCGCGATGACTCTTCATCACATTGAAAATGTTGTACCACTTCTCACGACACTCAAAACGTTGCTTCATCCCGGAGGATGGGTCGCTCTGGCCGATCTGGCATCGGAAGACGGCAGCTTTCACGAAGATCCGACCGGGATATTTCATCATGGCTTTGCTGCCGAAGAGCTTACCACAATGCTCGAAGAGTCCGGTTTTACGTCAATTAGCATCACTGCTGCCGCAAATATTTCAAAAGGGGAACGAAACTTTCCCGTCCTTTTGGCAACGGCACAATCTTGTTGAATAATACTTTGCATTTGTTTCATCAGCATAGCGCCGTACACGCACCCTAATAAAACTTTTTATGAAGGAGTAGAACATGAAACACAAAATCATCGTTGTAATTACCGCAGCTCTTTTTGCATCCTCAACGCATGCCCTGGCAGCGAATCCAACCGCACCCCTTAGTACCCCGGAGCTGAAAAATACCATTGCATCCAAAGGTAAGCCGACGCTGATATTTTTCCAGAATCCCAACGGTGGGCCATGCAAGGCTCAAAAAGTCGTGTTGGATACATTGACTGTGCAACGCAAGGGAAGCTTCAATATTGCCAATGTGAACGCCATGAATCAGAGCGACCAGAAAGCGTTTAACGATTACGGAGTCAGAAGTCTGCCGTCTTTGGTGCTGGTGGATAGAGCCGGTAAAATAAATCGGATTTTCCCGCCGGGAATCCAGAATAGCGAAGCAATTTCTTCCGCTTTGGATGGACTGAAATAATGGAATTCAACATTGTCACTATTATGATGGCTATCGGGGCGGGATTAGCCAGTGTGCTCTCGCCGTGTGTTCTTCCGGTGATTCCGATTATCATGGCAGGTGCGGAACGCAATGATCGCCTCCGCCCGGTCATTGTAGTTACCGGACTTGCACTGTCATTCATGACAATGGGCGCAATTTCATCACTGTTTGGAATGATGCTGGTTGGAAAAACCCGTTATATCGAAGTCGTCGGTGCTGTGGTGATTGTTATAATGGGATTGATGGTGATCTTTGATATGAGTGTTTTTAAACGCTTTTACCAACTGTCCCGCATCCGTGTCAAAGAAGAGGGACGCATCGGCGGGCTGATCCTTGGCATGTCACTTGGCGTTATCTGGGTTCCATGTGTCGGGCCGTTTCTTTCTTCAACCCTGACCATGGTCGGGACCAGCGGGCAGCTCTCAACCGGAATCATACTGCTTGGTTTTTATTCGCTTGGTCTGGCGATTCCGATGCTGCTGGTTGGCTATTCATCACAAATTTTGCAGAACAAAATAAAGGGGATGCTTGCTCACGAACGGAGCCTGCGTTATGTTACCGGCGGCACACTTGTTGTTTTCGGCCTCTATACGATTATTGCCGGAAATATGGCGTTCTAAACGATTCCGCTTTTCTGAAGTCAGCCTGAGCTCCTTCGCCGGGGTTCGGGCTCCCGCCATTCGCACGGTCCCCAAAGAGGCCTACTGCATCCAATAGATGCTTACCTGTAGCTTCTCGGTGCGCTCAGTTGTCCTTCTTGGGATCGTGCTTCCTTCTGAAGATCCTCATAGTTTTTTACATTTCGGCGAACAATAACTTTTGGAACCGGGGCGGGTTCCAGATCGATTCCATCCACATCATCAAGATGCAGAGTCTCTTTGCTGGTGTCAGGTTCAAGCTCCTGCTTCACTTCCGGTTCTGCTTCAAAATCCTGCGGAAAATAATTCAGCTTCGGCTCAACGGTTGTAGATGTCTTGTCAGGCGTGACATAAGCCGGGGTGGCAACCTTCACCGCCTTGATCGGCTCTTGACTGCTCAGATCTTTCTTGTCGTGATGCTGCTTAATTATTTTCGGACTCGGCTTCGCTTTTCTGAACGGCGTGTCAACCACAGTTGGTTTGCGAATGTCATCCTTCACTTCAGGGCTGTTATTCTGGGAAGTCCGCTCATTTACCACGTCTGTCCGCACAGACAACGTGACCGGAGCGCTTCCAAAATTAGCGTTATCACTCTTGCACTGTTTCTGATCGTTCGTTGCCGTATCTGATCTCACCTCCACAATAGTCTCAGATGCGGTAGTGCCCTGTGGTAGTGCAAGGGGCAGTTCAGGGCCTTCATTGCCCTGTCCGGTGATATCAATACTCGTATCAGTCTGAGGAACACATTTCAAATCCAACTCCGCGCTCATTTCAGTCAAGCTATCCTCGATTACATCCGGATCTACATTATGTTCTCTCTCCGCATCACGCTCCTGATCACCATCATGCGCCGCAGTGTCTAGTGTGGGTGTCATTGCTGTCGCATGGTTGTTCTGGTATTCATTCAGCTTTGTTTTTAAATCATTCATCGCAATGTTGGTTTCATCAAAAGCATCTTTCATCTCAATCAGTTGCCCCTTCAGGCGGCCGATTTCAATGTTGAGCGTTTCGTGTTCTGTCCTGGACGCCTTCCTGCTTATTTCAATCTGCATCTTACCAAAAGCATCTTTCATCTCATTCAGCTGCCCCATTAAACAGCCAATTTCATTTTTGAGGTTGCTCTGTTCACTTCTGAAAACTTCCCCGTCAATTATCGCAAGTTCTGATTTGAATTTGAGATTTTTATTTTCAATTCTCAGTACTTCAACTTCAACTTTTGCACGTTCAATTTCAAAATCAACGGTAGAATTGCCAGCTGCATTGGCTGCGCCGGAAAGTTTCCATCCGGCCTCCATCGCGAGATGCACCAGATGGACATCACCTGGATGCAGAGTTGTTGTTGCAGATTCTGCTGTCATCAGATTGCGCAAGTAATCGGCCACCAAACCGTCATTGTTGAACACCAAATCTGAGGTGATTCTCTCTTCCGCAGTAGCTGTCTCGTCCACGTCTGTTTTTGTTTTCATTCCTGAAACTACCTCTGACACTTAAAATGGGGCATTTTTTACACGGTTGTACTATGCGCAGGGTGACAATGTAAATCTCAAATATTGGTTGTCTAAAGTATTGAACGCAGGCTCCTCGCTACACTCTTATTTTTAACCATCGCCTGTAAAAAAACATCACGGATATGTCGGACAGATTTACATATAACCCTCACATTAATAGCTGTGGCCTTTGCTAATGCTGTTATTTCAGTTTGTTACGGTTTGGTGTGCTCATTGCTTTGTAAATTGCGAGGCATCTATGCTGATGATTATGGTTATACCGGAGCTGTCAACACGTCAATTCGTTCTCTTGCCTCCTTCAACAACAAATTGTATGTGGGAACCTTCAATGCGACCGGCGGTCAATTATGGGTGTACGACGAAGTCCCTGATTCATGGGCACTAGTTCCAATTCAG
>CAIRND010000594.1 GCA_903879825.1 uncultured Geobacteraceae bacterium | reverse complement strand
TCAGGTTATGAATCAGTGGCCTTGATACCTGTCCGTTTTCGGGGTGAGGTTATTGGACTTTTTCAATTTAATGACTCGCAGCGTGGTTGTTTCACCATAGAAAAAATTACCCAGTTAGAAAGCCTGATTGACGAAATAGCTTTTCCATTGGCAAAATTAATGGGTGATGAAGCGCTTCAAAAGAGTGAGATTTCACTACTTGAAGCCCAGAAAATATCGTCGCTCGGCAGCTACGTCTACAACCTCATCGATAACCGGTGGACCGGCACAACAGTTCTGAGCTCCATGCTTGGCGTCGATACTCATTCAGATTGCAGTGCTGCCGGATGGTCAGAGCTTGTTAACCCGTTTCAACAGGCCGATATATTGATCGCGCTGAAAGAAGCGGTGGAGCAAAATCACCCTTTCGACGGGGAATATCGCATTGTGCGTAAGAACGATGGGGTTGAACGTTGGGTACATATGCTGGGGAACCTGGAATACGATTCCACCGGCACTGCGATAAGAATGATAGGAACACTTTTGGATATCACTGCACGCAGAGAGGCCAAGGATGAACTGCGTCGTTACGCCCACCGCCTGATAGAAATGGAAGAAAACCTGAGGAAAAGCCTTGCCGCAGAGCTTCATGATGAGATCGGTCGCGACCTGACCGTTATCGGGATTAATTTATCAGTAATCAATAGCAGTATATCTGATGAATTGCTCAAGTCCCTCAGCGAACGGATCGATGATTCGAGCAAATTAGTTAAGCGTATAAGCCGTACGGTGAGAAGTATCATGAACGGACTGCGTCCGCCGGTATTAGACGATTTTGGTTTGCTGGCGGCCATTCGCTGGCATTCAGATCTTTTCTCAAAACGTACCGGTATTGCGGTATTTGTACAGACAGAGGAACTTTTTCCGCGTATGAATAAGAATATGGAAACCGCTCTCTTTCGAATATCGCAAGAAGCGCTTATGAATACGGCAAAGCATGCTCATACGCTCAATGTGACTATCAGGTTGTGGTGGGATGATGGAATATTTAAATTTGACATTATCGATGAAGGAAAGGGACTTAATCCTGTCTTGTTGTCGCCAAAAAAGGATGGCACCGGATGGGGTATGAAAATTATGCGTGAGCGTACAGAACAATTTGGTGGAACATTCCAGGTAGACTCGATTCCCGGAAAAGGTACCACTATATCGATCAAATTACCGTTGGAGGTGATGTAGATGCCGGTGAGAATACTGCTGGCAGACGACCATGCCATCATACGGCAAGGGCTCAAGATGATAATCGAATCTTTGAGCGATATGACTGTTGTCGGTGAAGCCACCGATGGCCGTAACGCTCTGGAGAAAGCCGAAGAGCTGAGGCCTGACGTCATAATAATGGATATTTCCATGCCGGAACTGAACGGAATAGAAGCGACGGGTATGATTTGTAAGTCTCAGCCATCGGTTAAGGTCATCATTCTTTCCATGCACCAAACCAGTGAACATATCTATCAGGCTATGCAGGCAGGGGCCCGGGCATATATCCTCAAAGAGTCTGCCGGTTCATGTGTTGTTGATGCGGTTCGTACGGTCATGCGGGGGAAAATCTATTTTGGCGATGGCATTGAAGAACCTCACATTATGAACGGCAGTCACCGGATGCCTCTTCAAAGTCCGTTTGAAAGTCTGAGCCAGCGAGAACGAGAAACCCTGCAGTTAGTTGTAGAGGGTAAAACAAACATAATGATAGGTGAAATATTGAAAATTTCATCCAAAAGCGTTGAAACCTATCGTAGCAGGCTGATGATGAAGATCGGTGTCACTAATGTTCCTTCCCTGGTGTTGTATGCCATTCAGCATGGAATCATCACTCTCAAATAGCTGTTACTCTTATAATTGATTCACCCATCTATTGGGTGATACCAACCCTTCCCGTTTCTTTTGTTTTCCACGATTAATTCTCCACCTCAGATAATTCTCCTACTCATTGACACATAATTTTATTTTGTAATGTTTACCTGACAGACACCCCTCTGAATTATTGCTAAAAGTAACCATCTAAAAGTTTATTCGACGACTTCGAATCAAATATTTGCAAATTGTAAAAGGGGGTTACGGATCATGCTCACACCCACCTTGAAAGCTGAATGCAGTGCTGTCAGCTTGCCAAGAATTCTTTGCGTGGATGACGAACCTCTCACCCTTGCTCTTATGGAGACCATTTTGTCTCCTGGTGGCTATGACATAGTGTTGGCAGCAAATGGCACTGAAGCACTGGAGAAAATCCGTACCGAACAGATAGATATCTGTCTTCTGGATATTATGATGCCTGGAATGGATGGTTTTGAGGTCTGTCGTCTGATCAAATCTGAAGAAAAACAAAGAAATATACCGGTCGTTATGATCACGGCATGCGAAGACAAGGAAAAACGTCTCCAAGGAATCGAGGCGGGTGCAGAGGATTATATCACCAAGCCTTTCGACAATGTCGAGATTCTGGCCAGGATTAAGATGCTACTGAAAGTTAAGTCGATTTGCGATCAACGCGTGCCGTATCCTGTCGCAATCGCCGATGATGGCGGTAAGGGATTTTTTGATGATACCGGGCGGCTTGTCGTACCCCACGCCGTGGTGGATGAGGAAAACTCTACGCACACACATGCTGGTAATCACTTGCGCAATTACGCCCGGCGCGTGGTCGAGATGGAAGAAGAGCTTCGGATAAAACTTGCCACGGAGCTTCATGATGAGATCGGTCGCGACCTGACGGTTATTGGTATGAATTTGGCGATAATTAATGAGGCTATGGCAGATGATGCTCCAATAAATCTCAAAAAAATGATTCAGGATGCGGGCAAATCAATAAAAGAGGTAAGCCGGAGTGTCAGGGGGATTATGTCCAGTCTGAGGCCGCCGGTACTGGATGATTTTGGTTTACTGTCTGCTCTTCGCTGGCATGCAGATCATTTTTCGAAACGCACCGGCATGTCGATACACATTGAGGCAGAAGAGACGTTCCCCCGTTTAAAAGTGGAAAATGAAACCGCTCTGTTTCGTATCGCCCAGGAAGCTCTTATGAACGCCGCAAAGCATGCTGATTCCCCGGTGGTGACCATCAGGCTCCACAATAATGAAAATGTCATTGAACTTGCTATTGCCGATGAAGGTAAAGGACGTGGCACCGCATCTTCTTTGCACAATCAGGAAGGCATAGGCTGGGGCATGAAAATTATGCGAGAACGTGCAGAATTGATTGGCGGGCACTTTTTTGTGGTATCGATACCCGAAAAAGGCACTGTAGTGTCGGTCCTTGTGCCGATTAGCACCACAGGTACGTTATGAACGTCCAGACCGATAAAACGCCATTTAAAAACAGCGAAATCACAACTATACGTCGTTATGCGGTAGTCGGCACACTCTTGTGGACGCTGCTGCTCTTCGGACTATTTAGCGCCGAAGTGAGAGATAACCATAAGGTTATAACCGAAATCGGCCGCAGTATGGTGAAAGCGTCAATTGAAAAGGATGTTCTTTTTCGACGCTGGGCCGCTGTGCATGGCGGTGTCTATGTGCCGGAAACCGCTGTAACCCCCGCAAACCCTCATCTCGCACATATTCCTGAACGCGATATAACCACCCCGTCCGGCAGGCGTCTCACACTCGTCAATCCGGCCTATATGAACCGCCAGTTATTTGATCTCGCCCGGGAACAGCCGGGCATAATCCAGGGGCATATCACCAGCCTGAATCCGCTCCGATCGGAAAATGCCGCCGATGTCTGGGAAACCAAGGCGCTGAAGGATCTCGCACAGGGTAAGCAAGAGGTTATTGAGACTGTTCAGGTAAATGATCAACCGTACCTGCGCCTTATGTTGCCGCTGGCAACAGAAAAACCATGCCTGAGATGTCATGGCGTTCAGGGGTATAAGGAAGGAGATTCCCGTGGTGGGATCAGCGCCACACTTTCAATGACCGCCATACAAACAGTCATGAACAGCCAGATGCTCGAGGATGCCTCCATCTATGGCCTTATCTGGTTACTTGGGTTGATGACGATCTATTTTGGCTCTCAGAAAATAGTCAGGACGATGGCATTGTTGAGTGATGAGCGCAATAAACTTTGGGAGAGCCAAACTGAATTAGCTGCTGCTTTAAAAACAGCCGAAGATGCCACCCACGCCAAAAGTGCTTTTCTGGCCATCATGAGCCATGAAATCCGCACCCCTTTGAATGGCGTAATCGGCATGGCAAATCTGTTGCTGGAAACCGAACTTAACGATGAGCAACGGCAATATTCCGAAATAGTTTGCAATAGCGGCGAAGATCTTTTGGTGCTGATCAATGATATCCTGGATTTTTCGAAAATTGAGGCGGGTAAGCTAAATATTGAGAATATCTCCTTTGATCTCGAAAAAGTCTTGGAAGATGTTGCTGATATACTTGAAATTCGAGCAGCTGATGCCGGGCTGGAATTCGTATCCCGGATTGCTTCCAATGTGCCCCTGTATCTGAAAGGCGATCCGGTCAGACTTCGGCAGCTCATCAATAACCTTACCAGTAACGCTATCAAGTTTACTCATGAGGGGAACGTTACCATCAGTGTGGCACTTGATTCTGAAACTGATATAGACTTAGTCATTCGCTTCGAAGTGCAG
>CAIRND010000593.1 GCA_903879825.1 uncultured Geobacteraceae bacterium | reverse complement strand
GGCAGCATATCAAAAGTAGCCAGATCGACCTGCCGCATGGACAGCGCACTTTCCATGATTTTAAGCCGATGATCGATGTTGTATTTTATTGCTCTGGCCATGGCTTCTTCGAGTGTAATCGGCATCTTCAGAGGTTCCTGCCCCTTAAACATAGCCTCACGATCAAGCGCCATCCTGCCCGTAATATCCTTTTCTGTAAACTTTGGGGTTGTCACCGTGCACCCGGATGAGAGAATGCTACCAATGATGATGCTCGCCCATAGAGACCTGAATTTCATGCAGTAACTCCCTGTGTATGTATTTCAAATAATTTAACTGTTCAGATCAAGAACGAATCAATGGCAACTCACTGGTTTTGAATTTCTGCTTTCATGACCTGAGTAGCTGCCAAATAATTACTAAATTATGCGGCCGTACGTTTAAGCGCACCTGAGTTTTCCAGTGCTTTCAGGAAACCGCCATCTCTACTGCGGTGAGATTGTGCGGTAATCTGATCGCTCAACGACGATCGGCCTTTCAGTTTATGCAACTGAGCATGTTTTTGCGCCGCATCACCACCCTGCAGGTCTGATCGCGGCTGAGAAGGCGGTTGATCTGTTGCCGGCGGACCATCGACATCCACAGCATCCTCCCCACGTTCTCTTGGGGGAAGTATCGTGGCTTTTGACTCTTCGATGGTCAGCTTGAACTGGGTAAAGACGCTACTTCCCTGCTGGTCCTTGGCAGTTACCTTGACATCGATTATTCCATTAAAATCCTTCGGGGCTTTGGCGCTGAAAAGTCCACTGCCAGGATCAAAGGAAAGCCATTCCGGCAGTGGTGTGCCGTCCGCCTGAGTGGCTTCAGCGGTAACTTTGGCATTCGGATCGGTATGCCTGAACACCCCTGAGGGGAGGCTGAAGGATACGGACTCGTTGGCTAATATACTGAGTTGTGCGGGAGAGTTAACAAGGTACAGACCTCGCTCGACTAACGGCACACTAGAACTGCCGCCAACGATGACAAGCCCTCCAATTTGCTCACTCGACTGAGAAACATTGAAATTCCCCTCTTGAATACCTTTAAGCTGCTGTTCTTGCGCGGGAGCGACAGCAGCGGAGGGGCTCGTCTGCCGAGAGGTTTCTGAAATATGCAGGACAAACTGTGTTGATGCAACGTTGCCGGTCTGATCCTGAGCAGTCAGTTTGATGTCAATGGCCGCGCCGCTTGCTTGTGCCGGTGGCGTACCGATAAAGCGATTGCTGGCAGCATCGAAGGTAAGCCAGGAGGGCAGAGGAGCGCCATCGATAAGGGTCGCTTCGACCTTTACCGTGATGCTTGGGTCAGTGTGCTTAAAGAGACCGGTTGGCAGCTCAAATGTTGCTGTCTGGTTGACAAGAGCTTCCTGAGATGCCGGAGTCCCGGCAACAAATAACTGCTGAGAGAGTTGAAGTTCCGGCTGAATTTCCGATCGGGGTGCCGGTGCATCTGCGAGAACGTTAACAACAGCATCAGGTTTACTGACTATCACGGCAACGGGCGACGTCGCAGGAGGGACATCAGAGGGGGGCACCGGAGTATATATTGTGATGTCCTGGTTCTTGGTCGCCGTGTTACCAGCAACGTCGGTATGGGCAACCGTGGCGACGTAGATGCCATCAGCAAGAATGGTACCTTGAACATCAAGCGTCCAACTGTTACCAACGCTGGTCAACTCGGGATTCGTACCGAGGAGATAGGTGTGACCGTTAAATATCACTGAAATGGTGCCACCGTTACCGCGATCCCACGTACCGCCAATCAGCAGAGTCGGGTCGCTTGTGCGGAAGTCGCCCGGGAGTCCACTGCCTGTGGTGATGGTAGTTATCTCCGGAGCAGTACCGTCACCGCCACTGCCTGGTGCAAGGGTGTCAATTGTTATGTTTTGCGTGGTCGTAGCCTTGTTTCCGGCAATATCAGAGGTACTAACAGTCAGGCTGTAACTGCCATTAGCAAGAGTCATCCCCTGGTTGTCAAAGCTCCAGTTCCCATCTGCATCAGTGATTGCAGTACCAAGGGTATTTCCGTCCAGTGTGACCGTCACCACTTCATTGGCACCGGCCCTGCCGGTGAAGATCAGGGTCTGGTCGTTGGTTATGTAGTCGGTCGATATGCCGCTGTCAGTCGTGATAGCGGTGATCGTCGGCGCAGTGCCGTCACCGTTGACGCCCGGAGCATTGGTATCGATTGTTATCGCCTGAGTGGCGGTAGCCGTGTTGCCGGCGATGTCTGTGGTGCTGGCGCTCAGCGTGTAATTGCCGTTAGCCAGTGTCGTTGCCGTATGGTCGTAACTCCAGACTCCAACCGCATCCGCAGTCGTTGTGCCGAGAACAGTGCCGCCAAGTGTGACAGTCACAACTTCGTTGGCACCGGCCCTGCCGGTGAAAATCAGGGTCTGGTCGTTGGTGATGTAGTCGGTCGATATGCCGGAGTCAGTCGTGATAGCGGTGATCGTCGGCGCAGTGCCATCGCCATTCTGGCCGGGGGCATTGGTATCGATTGTTATCGCCTGAGTGGCGGTAGCCGTGTTGCCGGCGATGTCTGTGGTGCT
>CAIRND010000592.1 GCA_903879825.1 uncultured Geobacteraceae bacterium | reverse complement strand
TTGTCCATAAGAAAGACATATGAGTCCTTCCAGACGAATTTGCCTTTTAGGTTGCCGATTTCCTTAATGCCTGCCGCTTTGTCCGCTTCAAGCATTTTTGAAGCGGCTTTGGTCATGGCGATGCACTCCTCTCGTGTTGCCCTTTCCTCAGCGATAACAACATCTGATAACATTACTCCTAAAAACAGTGTCCCCAACAAAATTGAAAGTATTCGCATGCATTCACTCCTTTTTTTTATTGATAGTGTGAGAGGGAGTTACTTCTTCTTATTGTGACATATTTCGCAATTGCCCGGATCATTTGATGCAAATGCCCGTTTGCCGTTATGACATTTGCCGCAGAATTTCCCGGCATTTATATCCGCCATTGAAAATGTGGTGGAACCTTTCTTCATTTTAAAAATTTTGGAGTGACAATCCAGGCAGCCAACTTTTGCATCAGCATGGTTTTTTCCATCGAAGGTAACTTTGCCCATGGGTGTCTCCCACGTGACCGTTTTTCCAGGTTGGATCGCCTGAACAGAACCCGCACAAAAAACAGTTACTATTGCGACCATACCGATTGTATAGCGGCTCATACTGACTCTCCCTTTTTTACCTCTATTAATGTGATCTCTGTTGCTCTTCTATATACTCTAAATAAGGTTATTTGCAATAATAAATCAAGCAATCTGTATGAAAAACAAGCACCTCTTTGCTGTTTTCCAAATCATTATGCCACACGTGTCTACGTCCATAGAGCTGCTAACAAAACCGTGTTTTTATTAAATCGTTTTTTGTATTGACAAATTCCCTATACTTTCATATCACTACGGACGTTCTAATGATGTTTAAATCAAAAACCATGTACCAACCTTGACAAGCAGGGATCTTCTAACATACTAAAATATTACATTGAGGTTGAGATGAAAATTCTGTGTGGTGCTCGTCCCAAGTTGATTTTACTCTGCATGATGTCGGTGTTGTTTCTGTCCGCGGAAATGGTATCTGCAGCCAAGGTAAAGGAATTTGATCGTTCAGGACAGTTAATTGTCACGGATAAATCTGCTGCTGATCAACAAGTGCAGCCCGTTTACGATATTAAAAACCGCCCAAAGGAAAAAACCTTTGCGGTGCCCCGCCCCCCCTTTTCGGAGGGGGCTTTTCCCTGCAGTCAGTGCCACAAATATATGAAGCCCAATGAGAAACGCCGGACTCTTACCGAATACCATACGGAAATAGTGCTGCATCATGCTGAAGGGGAGCGCTGGTGTACAGATTGCCACAATCTGGTGAATCGAGACAAGTTGCGACTGGTATCAGGAGAATTGGTTGATTTTACCGAGTCATACCGACTCTGCGGCCAATGTCATGGCGATAAATTCCGCGACTGGAAGGTCGGTGTCCACGGCAAACGGACCGGTGATTGGAATGGTGACAAGCAGTATCTGCTCTGCGTTCACTGCCATAATCCTCACGATCCCAAGTTTAAAGCACTTAAGCCGCTTCCGCCACCGGACAGACCGGGAAAAGCCGGACACTGAACCAGAAAAAATATTTCGCATACCAGGGAGCATGATTCATGTCAGATACAAAAAAATGTGATGATCACGTTCTACATAAATCCCGCCGTAAGATGCTGAAAGGTCTGGCGGCCGGGATCGGTCTTATTGCCATGCCGGGCAGAGATGCATCGGCGTCGGTCTGGGAGGAATTTTTCCAGAAACATTTTCGTGAACTCTCAAAAGAAGAACTTAAAGGTGTCATTGCCCGCCTGGAAAAGGATTACAGTAAACAGCACGGCA
>CAIRND010000591.1 GCA_903879825.1 uncultured Geobacteraceae bacterium | reverse complement strand
CGTTGCCACCCAATGGGTGTAAAGCACAAATATACAACCAAAGAGGATTGGGAGCAGACCGTAACACGTATGATGGGCAAAGGTGCCGTATTGAACAATGATGAGAAGGCTGTCGTCGTAGATTTCTTGGTTAAATATTACCATCCTTAACATGCTTTTTCTGTTTTAGTTGTTGAGAAACGTTTTGTTGTCATTTCTGGCGTTAGATATACAAAAAGGGCGAGATTTCTCTCGCCCTTTTTGCGTGTGCCATTTGACGCAACAGTTACTCAGCTTTTTTGATCGTAAGCGATGACGCCCCCCGTGAGTTGAACCCGGGGCGTTGTGTTGTTTGCAGTATCAGCAACTCATTACGTGTCTCGTCAAGCAGATAATCGGGCATATAATTTTGCGTTTCCCGCGTGCGTCCTTTTTCGTCCAGACTTGAACCATTCCAGACCAGCGTGTAAATCGCCCCTTTTTTGTAGGATCGCGCATTGCCAAGTACCCAGAAACCATCGTTTTTTCCGACCAGAAGTTCGCCCTTTGAGTTCACCTGAATGCGCTGGTTCATGAAAACCCAGCGAAATTTATCTCCCATTGTCCGCATTCTCGAATCATCTTCTTTCTGGAAGTACAGTTCAGATCCACCAAACTTGTCGTTACTCCGCCAGAGTTCGTTTAACTGCAGGTCATAGACGATCAGATAACCGTCAGCATTAATAACCGTCGTAAAGAGTTTGCCATCGCGGTCACGGAACTGGTTGAAGCTGTAGATTGTACCAAAGCGAGGCATTTTGATCGGGTTGCTCAGGGTGATGGTAGAACCGTTACGGGTCGCCTCGGCCACATCACCATAGAAATCTTCACTCCGCCCCATAGGTTGCGCATAGAGCTTCTTAGGACCACCGGCAAGGCTGGCACTGCGGAAAAAGTATGGCAGCTTTTCTGCGGCCAGCATCAGTTTATCGCCTTTTACCTGCCATACCTGGGAGGTTAAGTCACCAGAGCGGATGATGGTGACATATATATCGAGGCTGCCATCAGCACCAATCATCGTATCCAATGATATAATCTTCTCTGTGGCTTTCAACTCGACTTCAGCCACCAGTTTCATCTCACTTCCCAGGTGATAATAGGAAAGTTGTTGTTCCTCAGCTAGGAGGATTTCTCTGCTGCCGTCCGGCAACGTCAGGCCAGTGGCTATCAGGTTTGCCGCTCCGGTCAGGCGCTTGCTCACCCAATCAGTCGCAACAGCTTTCTCTGGAAGCACCGTGAGTACCGGTTTCGGAGTTACGGTTTCCGGCTGAGTGCCGGCGTATGATTTAATCAGTTCGGCAGAGAGTTTATCAGCCAACTTACCAACAGCGGGGATCAACTCATCCTGTGTTTCCCCCTGGACAAAAGTTCGGGCGAGTGTTTTGCCAGCAGGGTTTTTGGCGATGGTATCAATACTGAACATCTTGCCAATGGTTATGTACGCACCACTTATCACTGCATCGGCTTCAGCTGCACTGCCCACAGAGACAATCTTGTCTCCATTCAGACGCGACGCCAGCAGCATCTGCACTGTTGCTTTCATCTCGCTGCTGTTCTGTATGCCGGCAACGGTAATATCGGCAACAAACACTTTAATCTGGGCGGCAAAAGCAGGAACAGCGCACAACGGGACCAACAGTGCTGTCAACAATATGATCAGTTTTTTCATGTTTCCTCCAAGTGGAATTTTCAGTGCGCGGAGTATTGCACAAACGGCGAGTCAGGTCAAAAAAAAGAGCGAAATTTCTTTCGGCAATAAATATTTTCATTAACTACGGAAAAACTAGCAATGAGGTGGTTACTCAGGACAATTCAGTTGGTCTACTTTTTTATGCGTAACGAGGTTTGATGAATAATTATGTAATGAGATAAAAATAGTCCTTAAGTCGGTAAATGTAATACCGATAAGTTAGCTAAAGAACGTATTCGAAATATCAGGAGGATATATATGTCAATATCAGGTATATCATCAGGAAGCGTGGCTGCGGCATATACGCCACCACAAACCCAACAGGTACAGCAGGCTCCTGCTCCTCCCAAAGCCTCCTCTGCCGATACCGTTACTATATCCAAGTTGGCACAGCAGTTGGCGTCGGATGGAGATACCCAAGCTCAAGAAGCCAGTGAAAGTGGTGCTGAAAAAGCAAGTGAGTCTTTAAGAGGTAAAGCATAAAAACATTATTACTATTCTCAGCGGTCTGGGATGGTATGGTGGGAGTTGGTCATGAGTGTAGATACGATATCAGGCAGTGTGGCAGCATTTCAGATGGAGTCCGTAAAAAAAGCTGGTTCTCTAAATAAAGCCGGTAAGGATGCCCCTGCGCCAAACGATCAGCTGTCAATGAAAGCGGTGCAGGTAAGCCCACTTGATGCAATTACTGACAACAACATACCCACTGTGATCAAAAAAACAGCAGCGACACGTAACGTAAGTAGCAGTCAACCTGCTGGAATAGTAAGCCATGTTGTTGAGTCATATAATCAGTATGGCAAAGTACGTATCAAATTTATGGATAGCCGCAACAACGTTGTGTATCAGACCCCTTCGGAGATGGTCGCTAAAATCGAAGATCAGATGAAGGCACCGAACACGTCAGCTGATGTAAAAGGATAAATACGGCATTAAAAGACATGAGGAACAGAAGGGTATGGGTTTGACACCTCGTACCCTTTTTTGTATTCTACGATTATGCAATTGCCTATTTGCCACACGGAAGGGCCAACGAATGAACGTTTTGATCGCCGAAAATGATTCCGCAATGCGCCTGATGCTGCAGTCTATGCTGACCGCATGGGGCTACACCGTTACATCTGCATGCGATGGGGAAGAGGCCTGGAAAATTCTTTGCGAGCCTGAGCATCCCCATCTGGTTCTTCTCGACTGGATGATACCGGGAATCGAAGGGCCGGAAATTGTACGGCGACTGCGAGAGCGAGAGACTGACAGCCCCTATTATGCCATTGTCTTGACTGCTCGCAGCAATAAAGATTCTGCGGCGAGCGCACTTGACATCGGTGCGGATGATTTTGTCGAGAAACCATTTGATGCCGATGAGTTGCGGGTTCGGGTAGCGGTCGGAAACCGCATGAACTGTTTGCAAAAAGCGTTGACCCACGACATCATCGAACTCAAACACGCGGAAAAAGCCTTTCGGGATAGCGAAGAGAAATACCGAATCTTATTCAGATATTCTCCCGATGCGTATCTCATCATTGTTGATGGTATCTTTGTGGATTGCAACCGGGCAACCGAAGTTATGTTAGGTGGTAACCGGGACGAAATTGTCGGGCAGCCCCCTCAGTTGCTCTCACCCGAATTTCAGCCTGATGGGAAAAAATCTTCGGAATCGGCTGAAGAAAAGATCAATGACGCGCTGCAATCTGGCAGCAAGACCTTTGAATGGGTTCATCGCCGCCTGGACGGGTCAACTTTTTTTGTTGAAGTCTCCATCGCATCAATGATGTTGGACGGTAAGCCGGCTCTTTTCACCACCTGGCGGGATATCACTGAGCGCAAACGGGCAGAAAAAGCTCTTGAACGTTCCGAGATAAAGTTTCGCACTCTCTATGATTCAACCAGTGATGCCGTGATGCTTCTCGATACAGAAGGTTTCTTCGACTGTAACAAGGCGACTCTGGAGTTATTCGGTTATGCTACGCAGAAAGATTTCTGCTTGACTCACCCAGGCCATTTGTCACCGCCCCAGCAATCGTGCGGTACTGATTCGTTAATTTTGGCGAATCAACACATCGCAACTGCGATGGGAAACGGTGGTTATCGCTTTGAGTGGATACACAGGCGCGCCGACAATGGCAAAGATTTTCCTGCCGAGGTGCTACTCAGTGCAATGGAACTAGATGGCAAAACGGTTGTTCAGGCAACGATACGCGACATATCTGCACGGAAACTGGCCGAGGAGGAGCAGGTTGAATTTAATCGGAAGCTTGAAGCCCTGAGTGGTACTGATGGCTTGACTGGAATTGCCAACCGACGACGCTTTGATGAGGTGCTTGCCAAGGAATATTCCCGGCATGCCCGTTCCGGGGCTGAACTGTCACTTATCCTTTTGGACATCGATTACTTTAAGGCGTTCAATGATAATTACGGACACGTTAATGGAGACGAATGCCTCCGTCAAATTGCTCAGGTAATAGCTGGCTGCGCTGCTCGTAAACCTGACCTGGCGGCTCGCTACGGCGGAGAAGAATTCGCCTGTATTTTGCCGGAAACAGACATTAATGGTGCAATCGCAATAGCCGAAAAGATTCGACGGGGAATTATGGCATGCACAATTCCTCACAAAGGGTCACTCATTGCAGACTACGTCACCGCCAGTCTGGGTGTTGTAACAACGCGTTGCGCAGTGGACAAATCATCCCTCCTCATGCTTTCGCAGGTTGATGAATTGCTGTACCGAGCAAAGTCTTTTGGGCGTAACCGGGTTGAATTCATTGCATCAGGGCATGGTGCTTCGACATCAGCAGGTGAAAGTAATGAAAATCTGGTGCAATTGGTGTGGAGAGATTCCTTCTGTTGCGGTAACCAATTGATTGACTCTCAACATCAGTCACTTTTCAAAATATCCAATGAGCTGTTCGAAGCGGTTCTTTCCGGCAGTATATCAACAGAAATAACTTCGATTATCACCCGTCTGCTTGACGAAATCAGCCAGCATTTTCATGAAGAGGAAGCCGTTCTTGAATCCGTTGGCTTTCCGGGTATCACTCAACACAAAATAGAACATGCAAAACTTCTTACAAATGGTCTCGATTTGTCGCAGCAGTTTGAAGCATCCACGCTCTCGGTAGGAGATATATTCCAGTTTCTGGTTTATGATGTGGTGATGCTCCACATGCTTGGAGCTGATCGGGAGTATTTTGCCTTCGTCGGTGGAGAAAAAAGTTGATGTCAACAATTCTTGATCATTACGTTAATACGGACTTTGACGCCAGTTTGACGGTCAGATAACTTATCATTTTACAAAGAAAGTATATTAGAGTTATATTGGCGTCCGCTGTTTCAGCTTTCGCAGAGACAGATAAGACATCTAGAAAGTTAATTACGGGAAAACGGAGTGAAAAAATGAAATTTTTACTATTGCTGATCGTTGCTGTATCTCTTGCCGGTTGCTCGAATGTACCTCAGGAAGAATTAGATGCTAAAATCAACAAGTGTACCCAGGCAAATATGGAATACACCTATATGAAAGACTTTAGAGGCAAGCCGTATGATGTTACTTGTGTACGGAGACATGATAACGAAAAATAACGTGGTGATCACCTCTACTGAACGGTGATGAGGGTTTTCTGCAATTCACTTGATGTCAGGGGTGAATTGCAGAAACCATCCGACTGAGTAGTGATAAAGCCGGAATCCTCTTTGGTCCCGGGAAGTGTACCGTTGTTGCTGCTACATATATTCAACTGAGTCGGTACTGTTGGCCGAGCGACATAACACTCTGCACCCCCAAACTCTCCATCATCCAGTTTCCCCTGGCGACAAATGAGCGAAGTAAAACAATGTGGACTTTCCCGATTGGATACGGCTCCGGCACCGTGGAAAGCTACGGGTTTTGGCTGTGGACAGACGAGAAAAAGGAGTATGACTACTATGCAGATAACAACACCGTTTATAAAACTGGATTGCCTTCTCAAGGCTGAAAATGCGGTTTCATCAGGTGGAGAGGCAAAGGCCATGATTGCCGAGGGGTACATTTCGGTAAATGGTGTTGTGGAGTTTCGCCGTGGACGCAAGTTATATCCCGGAGACCGGGTCGTGTACGGAAAAAGAAAGTTTCTGGTTGAGTAGTGGTGAGTTCAAATAATTTGACTTATTAGGCCGTTTAAAATTAGAATGCCACGCTTATTTGTGCAAATTCCCACGCCTTTGTGCGTTGTTGAGGAGAAACACGATGAATATGAGATTTCTTGATGCCTGTTGGGGCAAACCAGTAGATCGGACACCCGTGTGGCTTATGCGTCAGGCTGGCCGCTACCTGCCGGAGTACATGGCTGTCCGCTCAAAATGCACATTTTTGGAACTGTGCAAGACCCCTGAACTAGCCGCTGAAGTCACTATTCAGCCGGTTGATTTTCTCGGCGTGGATGCAGCGATAATGTTCTCTGATATTCTGACGCCGGTTGAGCCGATGGGTATGAAGCTGGATTTTGTTCCGGGGCCGGTTTTTGAAAGTCCGATCCGTAGCATGGCAGATGTAGAAAAATTGCGCATCCCGCAGATGGAGCAGGATGTTCCCTACGTACTTGAAACAATTAAAATATTACGCAGAGAACTCGCCGGAAAAGTCCCGCTGATCGGTTTTGGCGGTGCACCGTTTACTTTGGCCTGCTACATGGTTGAGGGGAAGGGTTCCAAGGATTTTGCCCAGATCAAGCGGATGATGTATGCAGCGCCCGAGATTTATGCTGCTCTGATGGAAAAAATTACCACCATGAGCATAGAATATCTGAACGCCCAGATTGCTGCGGGTGCACAGTGTATCCAGATTTTTGATACGTGGGGCGGTATTCTTTCTCCTGCCGATTACGAACGGTTTGTGCTCCCGTATACCGAGCGGTTGATCAATGGGCTGAACCGGATGGAAACGCCGGTAATCCATTTTGTCAAAGGCTCCGGAGCCATGCTTACCACCGTCAAAAAGGCCGGTGGTGACGTTATGGGTCTGGACTGGCACGTAAATCTTGGTGCCGCTCGCGATCAACTCGGGACACAGATGGCGGTACAGGGTAATCTTGACCCGACGGTTCTGTACGCAACACCAGAAATTATCGAGCGCGAAGTCAAACGGATTCTTGATGAGAACGCTGATCGTCCCGGACACATTTTCAACCTGGGACATGGCATTCTGCCGACGGTTCCCCCGGCAAACGCGAAGTTTATGGTTGAGTGCGTACATCGTCTGTCGCAGAAATAATTCCAATTCGCATTCAAGCGGCGCCTTTGTTGGCCTCGTCTTCAGCTCCTCGACGTACTGGAACGTACGTCTGCGTCACTTCCTCCTTGCCGCCGTGGCGTCATCTTGAATGCAACTTAGAATGAGAAGGGGTTTTTGTGTCGATTTCACTAAAAAATATAGTCGTCTTTGTTACCGACCTTGAAAAAGCTAAATCTTTCTACGTTGATCTGCTCGGACTGCCGGTTGCCGGCCAGAGTGAGATGCTGATCGAATTCTTTCCCGGAAACACCACGACAATGGGGGTTTCACTTGCACTGCATGATGACGCCCGCAGTCTCGTGGGAAGGCATACCGGTATTAGCCTGAAAGTAGAAAATATTGTTGCCGTGTGCGAAACCCTCAGGAACGGGGGAGCGCACTTTGTGGAGCCGCTTGAGTCCAGTCCGTGGGGTAAAATGGCGGTTGTACAGGATTTCGACGGCAATATGATCGCACTGGTTGACCGTTAAAATGAAGGTCGTCACCCGTGAACTGCTCGCGCAGGTTTCTGCCGAAGCGAAGCAGAACCCACGATTGCGTAAGAACTATAATATACACCCGTCCGATGAATCCCGCTGTCACCGTCTGCTTAACGCCATAGAACCGGGCTCTTATGTCAGGCCGCATCGCCATCTTGACGTGGAAAAAGATGAAGCATTCATTCTGATGAGCGGTAGATTGGGAATCGTGACTTTTACCGAAGTCGGTGCCGTTGCCGGAACGGT
>CAIRND010000590.1 GCA_903879825.1 uncultured Geobacteraceae bacterium | reverse complement strand
CGACCATTTCGCGCCAGTATCTGGCCTGATGCGCTTCACCTGACCAGATATGGAAAGAAGACTGAATTCCCTTTCCATGCAGGATGTCCCTGAATTGCAGGTTGTTTTCCAGAAACGAATCCGTCTCACCAATAGTGATAGTCACCTGCATCTTGCGCATCATCTCCAGCAATTCAGGATCGTTGATATTGGGGACAAAGTGAGACGGGTTGTGGAAATAAACATCCTCATCGTAGTAACCATCGTAGAGATCGCGAAAACTGCCCACCCCGAGAGTCAGATCATACCTGCCGCTAAAAGCAACAACCCTGCAGAAAAGCCGTGGATGCCGCATTGCGATATTGATGGCATGATATGCGCCCATGCTGCACCCATGGGCGATCAGTGCGGATCCGGGATTTTTACTGTGCGTGAAAGCAACAACTTCCTTGATGATATAGTCCTCATACTGTTTATGCCTGGCAATCCGGTCACGGGGTGGACACCAGTTACAGTAGAAACTCTCCTCGTCAATACTGTCAATACAGCATAACTGGAGCCAACCATTTTCTATTTTATCTCTGAAGGCTTCAATAAGCCCCCAATTCTCATAATCAAAAAAACGGCCGACGCGTGTCGGAAAGACAATAACTCTGGTGCCGCTCCGTCCAAAAATGAGCAGTTCCATGTCTCGTCCCAGATGTGGGCTATGCCAGCGATGATATTCACGGTACATGCCCAGCAGTATACACTAGACATTTCAGATGGTTGTGACAGTGGCGTTAATTATATGTAACGATTTACACGGCAGGGGTTTTAAAAGATATCTCCAGAATTGTCAAGCAGTAGCTGTTTCCAAACAATATAGCCCTGTCTGCTGACATGCAGGCCGTCGTCAAGAAACAGGGACTCGTCAGGACGGCCGTTGCTTCCGAGCATAGCAGAAAAAACGTCAATGAAATGCCCTTTGTCGCGGCCCTCTATTTCCCGATGCATTAATTCGTTGGTGTCTCTGATCTTGTCGACAAGGTGCCAGCGTGAAGGACTTGCCTTGATTGACAGAATCGTAAAGGGAATTGTGGGAAAATGCGCATCGACCTTCATGAGAAGCTCTCGAAAAGAGGCCATAACTTCGTCAGGCGATCTGCCGTCACCCAAGTCATTGTCACCGGCATAACAGATAATAGAACGGGGATGGCAGGGGACCACCAATCGTTCAAAGAACCAGGCGCAGGCGGCCATGGTAGAGCCGCCAAAAGCCAGATTAATAACACCATTGCTACTAAAATGCTCCTCCAGGCTCTCCCATAAGCGCATTGATGAACTTCCGTAAAAGGCCACCATTCCCGCAGGTGGGGGGGAATTCTGCCGTCTTTGTTCCATTTCATGGACTTCTTCTTCATACCATTCCATGCCGTTCCTTTTTGTGGTGACAAGCAGTCAGTATACCCTGTGCGCCCACATCATACTTGTTTAGGACAATATTTATTGCTGATCAAACGGCATGTGGCTTGACAGTGGCAGACCGAAAAAATCGGTCTGGAGGTTAAAATAGTTCCTGCTGTTTTCATCCAGACTCGCCGTGAATTCCTCGCGTCTTTTTTGTCTCAGCATGTTATAGCGATCAAATGCTGCGTCTTTAGTCAGTGTACCATCCACGTCTGCATGAAATTTCATGTGGTCAGGATGGCAGCATATGATACTGAAACCGAATTTATGGGCATGACTGCAACTTGGGTTTTCAACCAGACAGCCTGATGTTTCTGATGGTAATAAATGCCTCGTAATGCAGTTGTTCATGATCAATCCCTTTCTCTCAAAACAAGTGTGTTGGTACTGATCATGAATATATATGAAAATTGTGGCAAAAAGGTTCGCAGCAGGTAAATGTTGTGTGACAATTCACTATTCGGCGCAAAAAATCGTCCTCATTCAGAGCGACTGCCGTGAATAAGAACGATTCGAGAACAATAGTGCTTATTACTTTGACACGTATATATCGATTTTCGGTTTATCGATGCCGGTGACGCAGGCACTTTTAAAAAAGTCAGGCCGGCAGACGGGGAATCATACGCTGAATGCAGAGAGCGAGATCCGGGTCACTCAGCATCTTCAGGGCTTTACTGACAGGAAGTACCTCACGCTTGCGCATATCCATCTCCGGCCATTTATTCAACACAGTCGTGACTTTCAGCGGATAAATATGAAGCGTTTTCTCGCCCACGCGGTGATAAGAGAGGCGGAGCGCGGGGAGGCAACTCCCAATAACCCCGGCCTCCTCCATGGCCTCCATGATGGCGACATCTTGCCGGGGCATGTGCGGCTCCGGCTGGCCCTTAGGGATAATCCACCGGGATTGGGTGGAATTCGTCACAATCACAATATGCAGACGCCCTCCGCGATAGAAATAGGGTAGCGCTCCAATCTGGTACTCCGGTGCCGAACTGTCAGGAATCCCGTGCATTGCAAGAGAAAGGTTCTTGTAGGCATCAACTCCCGTTACTTCCTGTCCAAAATAATCCGGCTTCTCGAAACTCTCGCTTTCCTCTACCGAAGCAAATTCAACCTCCGCAACAAGCAATGGTTCGAGATCCCCACGATAACTATCAACCTCTATCTGGAACGATCCATAATTGACCAGCGAGCGGATCTTTTCCAGCCGCCTCCCTGAGGTAGACGGCCAAAGTGCGAGAAACTGGCCGGGCGTGATCTCGATTTCAGTTTCATGGCGCACGAGGCCCGACCCCTCCTTGACGGTAATAAAATGGTCATTACCGTACTGGCGAATTCGCACCTCCATATGATCGTCGTGAGCAATATATCCCTGGAGGATTGTCGTTCCACCCTGCATTTCAGCGGGCAGCGACTTCAATAAAAACTTCCGTTCAATTTCGATCATTGTAGTTGACTCAACTGTGAAAGTATTTCACTGCAAAGCGCACGGTAGGCCTGCGCAGCCTCACTGGCATGGGAATAAGCCAACAGCGGCATCCGGCGTACTCCCATTTTTTCGACGTCCACAGTAAACGGAATGGCTGCCTTCAAAAAACCCGGGTGCGATTCCGAGAGGTCCGCCATAGTTTCCTGATGCATTTTGTTCCTCTTTTGCACCATCGAGAAGAATGGGTGAAGTATCCCGCCAGGCAGATCCTGCTCTCTAAAAAACCCGGTTAACTGTTCAAACGTCCTCTGCGAAAGCACGGTCGGAACTACGGGTACCAGAATAGCATCCGATGCACGAAAAACATTTTCAGAGAGAAGCGTGATATTTGGCGGACAATCAATAAGGATCACATCGTAATGGGGCTTAAACTCTTCCAAAACCTTACGAAGCTGCTTCCGGCGCTTGGCCATTCCATCAAGCAAAATATCGAAATGCCGGTATCCGAGGTTCGAGGGGAGGATGTCAAGTCCAGGGAAGTCGGACTCCCGAATGTTCCTGCTAAGTCCTTCAGCCATGGACTGTGCGTCACGCATCCGGAATTTCTCTGCACTGCCTACACGAAAATAAAAGGCGACAGCCCCCTGTGGATCAAGGTCGATAAGAAGGGTGCGATATCCGGCCTCGCGAAGTGCGAACGCCAGATTAACAGCAAGAGCGGTCTTTCCCACTCCACCTTTGATGCTGTAGGAAGAAAGGATTTTCATTTGTGTGCATCCCTTGGGGCATCCGGTGTGGGAGTGGAGGCCGGATGTTTGAAGATTGATTTGAAGGCTGCGGCTGTTGAATCATCGCCAAAACCTTCCAGTGCCTGCTCGATAAGGCCTCGCGTCTGCTTCTGCTGGTGGTAGAGAATAGAGACGAGCCCACCCAGCCCAAGCGCAATTTCGGATCCGGATTTTTTCTGTTCCCAATAGTCAAGCAGGGATTTTTGCTGCACTGAAGCATCATTGAACTCGCCAAGTCGGCCTTGCAGACGGCGCAATGTTTTTTGCATCGACGCCCCCTCTTCCCCAGGAATGATTTCGGTGAAAAATTCCAGCAGATAGCGCAGCTTTTTGCATTCGATTCGGATCTGGTGTACCACCTCATCGGGCGTCTCCGCTCCAATCCCCACCGCTATTGTACGGATCTTACGATAGCGCTTATAGATACTGCGAAAGACTAACGGCCCCACGGGGAGGTCGGCATGTGGCGAAGACTCATGCGGAGTCCCCCCGGAAAAGAAATCCTCCAACTCTTGAAGCAGCTGGCGACTTGGCAATGCACGCATGTTAGATGCTACTCGCAGCACCTCGACTTCACGTTGTGCCGAAAAATCCTCGAACATCTCCTCCAACGCCGGACGAAGCTGAGGTGGAAGTAACTCCAGGTATTCGTCACGTGCCAATAAGTAGACATCTAAGTCGCGCAGACGGTTGGTCTCCCGCGCGAGATCTCCCAGTATCTTCCTCATTCGTTCTGTCCCCTCAGCAGGATAAACCCCTTTCACCAGGCTCAGTACTGAACGAATTTTCCGTAGGCAGATTCGGTAGTCGTGGAGAAACTCTGTGTCAATGTCGTTCAGAATCCCTGCTATATTGCGGACCGCTATCCCCAGAATCGGGCGCACGATCCGTCCTATGGCCTCGCGAGCCGGTGTGTCCGTTTGTAGACCGAAGGCCGGTTTCAGGGTGTACTTTTGCGGTTCTACGTGTGCGTTCCGCAGCAAAATCTCTAGTGGGCCGGCGCCGACGGCGCTCGCCCCGCGCAAAGTGAGGGATGCTACTGCCCGTGCTCCCTCCGCCTCATAGCCGTGCAAGGGAATCACGTTGCAGAACTGCAGCAACTCTTTCCCCCCTTGATTTCCGGCAGAAACCGTAGTCCACTCAAGTCGGCACACAATCTTCCCGACCTCGTTACGTAATGCCCCCAGGCGCAGACGGAATGTCCCGTCAACCACTGCTGATAGTCCTCGCAAGTCAAGCATTCCCTCAAGTTTTGCCCGCATCGTTGCCGCTTCGAAATCGCCCCAAAAGTGCCGGCTGTCCACCGACTCTTCCTCACACACCACTCCACCAAGCCAGCCATTTTTGTGGCTACACAGGCGGTAAACGTCCCCGCAACGGTAAAGTGCATACCCACCAAACCAGAGTCCCCACTCAAAGGTATCTAAAAAAACCAGAGGCTGCGGTGCGTGCGAGTGGAACTCCACGCACCACTCATCTTGCAGGCACTCAGGCCCAAGGTCATGTGGGAGCACCAAACGAACACATTCTTTTTTCTGCACCAATTCCTTCACGCTCTGACCTCTTTAAAAAAACGGCTCACGCCACTACCGCGCACGAGCCCGTTTTGATTGCCGTTAGCCTTGAGCCAGTTTTTCCGCGACTGCTAATACAATGAATTCATTCATGCTGATACCAGCCTCAGCAGCTTCTCTCTTAATACTTTTACGCACTGACTTTTTCATGCTGACGAGAAACTGGGTTATTTTGTCTTCTTTCGGAGCTTTCTGTTCATCCGGCGCAACAACCTTCTTTTCACTCTTTTCAGGCTTCGTTTTTTTTACTTTGGGCTCAGCCGCTGGTGTCTCAACGACCAGCTTGTTTTTTTTCTTTTTCTTCGGCGTGGTACTGTTGTCGGTTACCTGCACATCAGTAATAGTTGTCAGTTCCGCTGTGTCGAGCTTCTTTTTTTCTTTTTTCATTGCTGTCCCCTTGTGGTTGGATTTTTGCGACTGCTGTTATAATTCTAATAGTCATAATAACTATTATAATTATAACAGTCAATATCGAAGACCGCATCCGTAATAAAAAAGTCTGCCCCAATAAATATTGAGGCAGACTCGTCATTCTAAGAGCCTCGCAAAGCTCAGCACAGGCGTGGTGATCCGTAAAATTTTATTCTGCTATTTTAATTGCAACTGATATTTCTGCCTTCAGTGGCTCACAATCCCAGGCAATGTCCGGATAAAGCGATTTATCCAGACGAAGATAGGTGCCGTCAACACCTGAAGGTGCCCACCAGCATTCGTTCCCCCGGTTAGGTAGCTCGTTAAAAAGGTACAGATCGTTATTTTTGTCTCTGGCAATGTACATGGCATATCTCCTCGTTGTCGTTTTATTGTAAATGCTGATCTTCTACTCATCTAAACTGATTACTGTTCCTCACAGATTCTTCTATTAATAACCACCGATGATCCCGGCAGTTTCTTGGCCGCTTTTTTGACTTCCGTAGAGATCGAAGCCAGCTGGGCATAGGAACTAACCGGCGTCAATCTCGTGTTAACGATACCAATCGAAAGCGACAGCAGCCCGAATGTTTCCAGTTCTCCCTTGCGGCTTACCGCACTGTAGCACCCTGCAGAAAAATCTTTTTCTCCATGAAATACCGGCAGATGTTCTTCAAGCGTCGTGATGACCTGAGATGAAATATATTCCGAGTGATGTGCACCGGTAATGAGAATAAAGTCGTCACCGCCGATATGCCCGCAAAAACAGGAAAATCCTGCGCCCGATGACTTGGTCACTCCGGAGAGGATTTCTCCGATTGCTTTGATAACAACATCTCCCCTCTGGAACCCGTAATAATCGTTGTATGGTTTAAAATTATCGATATCGATGTAGGCGATATCGAAACCTTCTCCTGCCCGAATACGCTCATTTATCTCCCGCTGGATACTCTCATTGCCCGGCAGACCAGTCAGCGGATTGGCACCTTTGGCCAGTGTCAGATTGATATCAGTTATGGCACTGATAAACCGGTTCACTTCCACAACGCCATGATAGATTCCGTTCCACGTCACACAAATGTTATCCACCCTGATATCCATCTCCTGAGACTGGATGACCTGGGCAGCATCTTTGATAGAAACATTTGTTTCGAAGGTCAGCTTTACCGGCACCATCAGGTCGCGCATTTTGCGGGAGTGATTAATTTGGAACGCAAAGCCATTCATGCCGATGACATGCTCTTCCAGAAAGGTTGATCGGTTGATAATACCGACGGCGCGACCATCCTCCACCACTGGGAGCACCAAGAGTGTCGGATCACTCTGAAAACGTCTGAGAACGGCAGCAAGGTTGTCACCAGGGTGTGCAGGCACCACCGGGATGGAAATATCACCGATATACTCGGTGCTGACGAACGCAGTTACGTCAATAGTGTCCGTATCCGGTTGAGCAGGTTCTTCCATGCAGGAAAGTGATTGCATCTTGCGATTTACCGGAAAGATATCGGGTGTGGAAACTGACATGTCTCCAACTAATGTGCCTTGAACCATAAAAGCTTCAAATTGTTGAGGATCGAGTGGACGGGCGAAATAGTACCCCTGTGCCTGCTGACATTTCCGCCGCCGTAAAAACTCAAGCTGTTCAACTGTTTCTACCCCTTCGGCAATCACATTCAGCTTCAGCGAATGGGCCATGGCAACAATGGCGTCAACAATGGCCGCATCGTCAGGGTCATTGACGATATCGCGGACAAAAGATCGGTCAACTTTTATAGTGTCGATTGGCAGATGTTTCAGATAGGAGAGTGAAGAATAGCCCGTACCAAAGTCATCCACCGATATACTGATCCCCAACTCTTTCAAGCTGAGCAGCTTACAGACCGTATCGCCGGCATCACCCATCAGAGCACTCTCGGTCAGCTCCAATTCAAGATAATTTGGATCCAGTCCGGTTTCAGCAAGGATCTGCACCACTAACGGTACGAAGTTATTATCGCGCAGCTGACGGGCAGCGAGATTAACGGAGACACGTAATTTCGGCAGTCCGGCATCCTGCCAGGATTTGTTCTGACGGCAGGCCTCTTTCAGCACCCATGTCCCCAACGGTACGATCAGGCCGTTTTCCTCTGCCAACGGTATAAATTTGTCAGGAGGGATGACGCCATGACCGGGACGCTGCCAGCGCAGCAGTGCCTCCATACCGGCGATATCAGTGCCATTGATGTCCATCTTGGGCTGGTAACAAAGAAAAAACTCGCCTTCATCCAGAGCGTGCAGAAGGCCGGTTTCAATACTGAGACGCTCGACCGCTTTCTGATTGAGCGCTTCACTATAATACTGGAAAGTCACGCCATTCTGGCGTGCCTGGTTCATGGCAATGTGGGCATGTTGCAGAAGTAGTTCACTTGTTACGCCATCAGCCGGATAGCACGCGACGCCGAAACAGGCCGGTATTATTGTTTCAACGGTTCCCAGCTTGATCGGCTCGGAGAAAATTGTCTGCAGCTTGTGTAATATTTTAGCAACATCCCCCTCCAATACCGTCCCTCCCAGTACGAGGACGAATTCATCACGATGAATACGGGCGACCGTATCATAGTGACGGAGAGTTAACGTCAGACGCTCGGCAATAGCGCATACCGCATTGCAACCACCACTATGTCCATGAGCATCAACAACGGCCTTGAAACCGGTCAGGCTAATGTAAATCACCGCCGTATTTTTTCGCTTACGACTGTTGAACGCGATCACCTGGTTGAGCCGGTCCAGCAACAGGTTATGGTTGGGCAGACCGGTTTCCCGATCATAGTAGGCCAGTTTTTTTATCTCCAGCTCTGCATGACGAAAGGTCTCTTGCGATGAGCTGAGCTGCCCGGCGTACTGACGGATTAGCAAATATAATAAACCAGCGCTCGCCAGAATGAACAGAATACCCTTTAACACAGCAATGTGTTCAAACTGATGTACGTCACTGACAAACCAGGTTGCCACGCTATCTGAAAACAATATCCACGCAATCCCGATACCTGAATACATCAGAGATATTCTGATCGGTGAAAGTTTTTTCACCGGTGAGACCTTGTCAGCGGTGGTTGTTACAAACATAGAGAGGAACTCCTTCTGCATCACGAAAACAATGTGGATGTTAGCGGGACATTGTGACGCAGAGGAGATTTTACACTAAATTTAATGACGGTGATGTTACATGTTGGCAAAGAAATTGTGACAGTTTGGTGGCAAAACTACCACGGCGGGGGGAATATGCCGGTAATGCTCATGCTGTTGCAAAAACTACCGAGCTGGCAAATGCCTTTTCAAAAAGATCTTTCTTGGCGTTAGCACCAAAAACTTCCACCGAAATATCCTCTGAAGCAGTTAGGTTGATTGTTACGGACGAACCGCCAAACTGGCATGAAATATTTTGAACCAGACTGTTCCTGCGCCGGTCGAGCCCATCAGCCAGCCTGAGGATACCGCCGAGGCGCGCCACTACCACTTGATCTTTTTCCTTCAGGCTCTGAAAGGCATCGTGTTTTCGTTTAGGAGGAGATTTCCGATGATAGCGCGCAATCTGCGCAATCAGCTCACGCTCACGCGGGGTAAAACCGAACAGTTCTGCGTGGCGGATAAGATGGTAGGAATGTTTGTGATGGCTGCTGTAACTGATGAAGTATCCACAGTCGTGGAGAATCGCCGCCGCTTCAAGAAGTTTTTTCTCTGACGCCGTAAAACCGAAGGGAAGTGCCAAGGCATCAAAAATTGTGAGAGCCATGCCTGCCACGTGTGTTCCATGTTGCTCATCAACATGGCAGGAAGCCGCGAACTCCGTGACGGCGTCTCTCCATGTCGGAGGCTTACTGCTTGCGGTTGTCAGCCCAAGCCGCTTCATCGCCCTGATGAGTAAGCCTTCGCGGATTCCCCGTTCATTGATCAACACCCGATTGGCTTCAAAAAAACGCATCAGTTCGTCGATGACGACTGTACCGGCCACGATGATATCAGCCCGATCCTGGTTGAGCCCCGGAACGGTCCGACGACCTTTCAGATCTCTGTGAATCAGCATTGCCTGCAGGTGAACAACCTCCGCATGGAGCACCTCGGACCCGTGTATGGAAACATAATTGTCCTTACGCATCTGCATGGCCATGCAGCCAATCGCTGTCAAGGTCCCACCGGAACCGATAAATGAGTCAACGACAATTTTTTTGCCGGTAAAGACACGCTTGAGACTGTCCCTGATATGTCGCTGCAGTTTTCGTAACTCACCTTCAGCAATCGGGTCACTGATCAGAAATCGGTCAGTCATGACCACCGCGCCAAGGTCAAGTGAATAGAACTCTTCTACGTGATTGCCGTACGCAGTGATGATCTCGACACTCCCCCCCCCGATATCAATCATGGCATAACGTTTCCCATACATATCAAAGTTGGCAAGGGCGGATGTTGAGGTTAGCTCAGCCTCTTCTTCGCCGGAAATGATCTTGATCTCATGTCCCAACTCGTGCGAAAGGGTGGCTATCAGCTTTTTACCATTGGATGCGCTTCTAACGGCGCTGGTGGCAACCGCTTCGACCACTTCAACATTCATTCCGGCGACAAGTTTGTGAAAACGCCGGATAGCCTCAATCGCACGGTCTGAGGCCGCTTCGGAGATAACTCCGGTCATAGCCAGCTTTTCCCCCAGACGTACCGTTGCCTTTTCGTCATCCAATATTTTGAATTTACCCTCGCTGGATACTTCTGCAATGATACAGCGAATAGAGTTTGTACCAATATCGATAGCGGCAATGCGTGGTTTTTTCATGGAGCCTCTTATATAAGGAAAGTGTAGGTAAGTGGTTTTTGCTCAATGAGTTCTGAAAATTCATTCAACAAAAGGGTGTCCTCTGCACGGAGAGCATCGTCCGCATGCTTTCGTTCATCGGGAGGGAGCTTCAGGTTGCTGATCAGTCCCTCGAAAACGGCAATATCGTTCATTCGCCCGAGAAGGGCCTGGTATTCCTTTATCAGGGCCAGTGTGTGCGAGTAGTCGCGATCAAGAACCTGAGCGATAATCTCAAAAAAGTAGCGCCATTTTTTTATGGCAATACGCAGAGTGTGGCGTGCCGTACGTTTTCCGGGAGCCGTTGAAACTGACAGCAACTGGTGTATCGGCAGAAACTGCCTGATTGAAACTTCAGAGAAATAGGCCAGCAGAGAAATGCTGTTCCTCTCTGTTATGGCCGCCTCATTGATTTCTGCGACCAATTCCCGGACTATCCGGTCAAGCCGGCGATGGTCAAAGGTCGTGAGAGCCTTCTGTATCCGTTTTAATTCTGTGCTTCGCAATTCAGATAGAGCGTAAAAAATCTTTTTATCGGCTGATCTATCGGTAGTAATCCGCAACCGGAAGAACAGTTGCGCTTCGTCGATATTACGCAGATCACCAAGTATCTTCGTCAAAGCGCGAACGCTTTTCCGTAACTCAGTTTTCGGGCCTTTCGCCACAAAGGGGTAAAACAGATCCAACGCCGCCCTGACACGACGTGAAGCAACACGCAGATCATGAATATCATCCTGATTGGATGTTTTTATGACAACGCGTCTCAATCGAAGCAACTCTTCCCATCGGGCAAAAAACACACCCCGGGAGCGATCTATAATAGTTGCCGAGTCAGGCCATAAACGTGTGGGTTTTAGCGCCATTAGCTCAGGGCGTCGCTTGTGGGAAAGCCTTTTTGAAAGACGTGGTCCTTTTCTTGCCAGGTGCCAGATAGCAGAGAAAACTGGCCGGTCTTTCCGACGCGGGATCAAGTTTCAACGTGACACAAGCCCCTTTTTTCAGCGCGACAACCTCGTCCGTACGGCCGAGCAACGTAGCGACGAATGATCCAAGTTGTGGTTCGTGACCAACCAGCAAGACTCGCTTGGCGTCCGTGAGCCCTTTAATGTATGTGATTAATTCAGAGATGTCCGCTCCCGGCAGGAGCAATCCACTTGCGATAACTATATTTTTGCGACAGGCCTTTTCAGCCGCTATTTCAGCTGTTTGTACCGCCCTGGTCAAGGGACTGGTGATGGTCAATCGGGGTTTCGGGCCGTTCTTGGCAATCAAGGAGCTCATTTTCTTGGCCACCAATCGTCCGCCTTCTGTCAAATAACGCCACTCGTCCTGCAGAGTCTCATTTCCTTCTACCGCTTCAGCGTGCCGCATAACGTACAAAATCATGGTAATCTCCAACGTCAATTTATTTGGTTATCATTATAGACGGAATGAAGAGCATTACAATACCAGCAGTAAAAGTTAACCTGATTGTAACATACGGTATGTTGGAGCAATTAGCTTTGCGGTGTAAGCTCTTTAGAGGTTGTAATCGATATTACTGTTTAATATAAGCTATTTGAAACTATTATTGATGAGACTTTTAATCATGGAGGAGTCGGAGGTCGGGTCAATATGGGGTATCTTGCTCTGTCCTCCCAGCTTACCGCGTTCAAGGTGCGACCACTTGTAGATGCCATCCTCTGGAATTAACATCACATGAGGTGAGCTGATGCGTCCTTGCTTCCTGAATGTAGCGTAGTCCGCGTTCAATCGACACAAAGTTTCATCAAGCACATCTCGTGCCTCATCAACATTCGCGGCATCTTGTGCTGCCAGAACCCACAGATGTCTGCGGGCAGGAATATCTGCCCCCACCATAAACTCACGCACATTCCAGCCATCAATCCGATTGAGAGTAGAAATGGCCTGCTCCACCTCCCCCTGTGTCACCTTCTCCTCCAGCTTATCCAAAAAACGATCCCGACCGGTAAACTCGATAAAATGTGGCGACGTTGAGGTAAAGCGGATGGTGTCACCGATATGGTAGCGCCACAACCCTGAGCAGGTGCTGAGAATAATCGCATAGCGCTGACCGATTTCGACCTGTTCAAGTGGAATCGCATCGGCACAGGGAGTAGGCTTGCCCTGTTCGTCCAGATCTTCAAAGCGAACAAACTCGAAAAACACCCCGTAGTAGGGAGTCAGGCGCATCTGCACATCGCCAGACTGCTGAAAAGCCATGAACGCTTCGGATGAGGGGAGCAGTTCCAGCAGGTTGGGCATGGCGCCATCGAAGAGACTTTCAAATTCTTTTCGATACGGCGCGATGCTCGTGCCGCCGTGGATAATCAGTTCAAGATTCGGCAGTAAGTCAGCAAGTGGTTTACCACCGATCTCCCCGCAGCGCTTCAGTAGCAGAATGATCCAGGGTGGCACTCCGGAGATCACGCGGATGTTGGTATCAGAGAGCAACAGTTCTGCCATCGCCTGCAGCTTTTCCTCCCAGGGGAGGGCTGAAATTTCTGCATTCGGTTCGACAAATGGTGCCAGGTACCAGGGACGAAAGCGAAGCGTAAGGGCACTCATATCACCGGACCAGACGCCCCGCTTGACCGTGGTCAGACGGGTAGATCCTGACATATAAAGGATCTTGCCGGTTAGTAGTTGCGATTTTGGGTTGGCTGCCAGATAGCACGCCATCATGTCGAGTGCCGCGCGGCGATTCGCATCAAACATCTGCGTTGAGAAAGGGATGAATTTTGATGGGGCGGTCGTTCCGGACGTTTCACAAAACATCGTGATCGTGTCCGGCCAGGTTATGTTGTCCAGATCAGGAGCCGAAAGACCGAGCGATGATACTGGCTGATTACAATAAAAATAATCCGTCATAAATTCTTGGTAAGAACGGATCGGCACACGACTTTTGTAGTCACGATAGGCATCATCAAACGGTATGTTTTTCAACCGGTCAAAGCTGTTATCCCGGCCAAACTGTGTGGCCGCTGCTGTTTCGAGCAACTCTCGAAATATCTGCCGTTGCGCGTGCAACGGATCCTGGCCATTAAACTGGCCTGCCCGCCTGAGCGCGAGAGAGTAGAGCCGTTTCTGCAGTAAACCTGTTTTTTGGAGCCGTGCCAATAGACTCATCTAAACCGCCAGCTTGAGGCGTGGGTAGAGAAGTTTGCCTGACCAGCTTTCCAGTAATGCATTGTAGGCTTCATAATGAAAGATAAGTGATGCGTGGGCGACACCATCACCCGCTATGTGTGATTTCACTGTTTTTACCAGACAGGAGGGGAATATTTTGGAGTAGAGCGACGGCTCTCCGAACGCCTTCAAGGTAGGAGATGATGGTACCAATATATCGGATTCGTTTTCAGCCAGAAGTACCAGCACCGGACCGGAATACAGCGTACTGGTGGAGACCGGAAAGGTAAAATCCCGCAGTGCCGTAACTCGTTCAAAGCCGCCACGCGCGGTGGTATATTCGATGACATCGTTAATTTTTTTCTGTATCGCCAAGTGACGGATACTGAGGGCACGACCACTGGCCCCTGCATTGAACAGAGCCTGAAAACAGCGCCGTGAACGCTCTATCTGTTTGTTAATATCCACTTCATTCGCGGGGTCGGCAGCAACAATTTTTTTGAGATTACTTTCCAGTATTCTCACGCCATCTCTTTTT
>CAIRND010000589.1 GCA_903879825.1 uncultured Geobacteraceae bacterium | reverse complement strand
GCACTACTATTTTCCAGTTTCATCGGTGAGCGTTCAATCGTTTCCCGTATTGAACTGCTCGAAAAAGCGTCCCAAAGACTTGCCAACGGTGAATCTCAGATAAAAGTGTCCGACCTTGTCAAAGGCGGTGAGCTAGGCAGACTGGCAGATTCATTTGATTCCATGGCCAACAAACTTATCCTGAGAGAAGAGGCCCTGGCTGGTAGCGAACGGTTCTTGGACACTATTATTAACACTGAGCCGGAATGCGTTAAAATGCTTACTGCCGATGGCACACTTTTGTCCATGAACCGTGCCGGTTTGAATATGCTGGAGGCTGATTCGTTCGATCAACTGAAAGGAGAGTGCATTTACCCATGCATTGCAGAGGAATACCAAGAGGCATTTATCAATCTGACCAATTCAGTTTTTCAGGGGGAATCAGGCTTTCTCGAGTTTAAAGCAGTGGGGCTGAAAGGAAGGTCCATTTGGCTGGAAACGCACGCAGTACCCTTTCGCAACGAAACGGGAGAGGTTGTTTCATTACTTGCAATCACCCGTGACATTACAGAACGTAAGGACACCGAGGCGGAAAACAAACAGTTAACCGAACAGCTATTACAATCTCAGAAGATTGAATCTATTGGCAGGCTTACCGGCGGCATTGCTCACGACTTCAACAATCTTCTGACGCCAATAATCGGATATACAGAACTCTTGAGAAATTGCCTACCCCACGGCAGTTCTGGCTTCAATAAAATCGACAAGATATTGCAGGCGGCAGAAGGTGCCAAAGTCCTCGTGCAACAACTCTTAAGCTTTAGCCGCAAGCAGATTCTCGATATCAAATCAATCGATGTAAATACGGTTGTTGCGTCGTTTCATGAAATATTACGCAGAACCATACGGGAAAATATTGATATCCAGTTGGCTCTAACACAGGATTCATGCGTAATCCGGGCGGACAAACACCAACTTGAGCAGATAATAATGAACCTTGTGGTGAACGCTCAAGATGCCATCAGTAATACTGGCCTCATAACAATTGTAACGGGCCAGGTTATCCTTGACGATGAATATGTTCGCCAGCATGCGAATGTTACTCCCGGGCGATATTTCATGCTCACCGTCACTGATAATGGTTGCGGAATGGATAAAAAAATACAGGAGCAGATCTTCGAACCATTTTTTACCACAAAAGCGGTTGGAGAAGGAACCGGTCTGGGGCTCGCAACTGTATATGGGCTGGTAAAACAACAGGGCGGCAATATCTGGGTATACAGCGAACAGGGCAAAGGCACCGCATTTAAAATTTACTTCCCCATTGTTGATGAGGCTCCAGATGATTTAGCTAGTTACACGCCGGGACAGCCCTTTACCATAAAAGGGGGATCGCACACCATTCTCCTGGTGGAAGACAACGACATGGTCCGGAATATGGTGTTTGAATTTCTGACTGACCTGGGATTTGATGTAATAGTGGCTGAGGGACCGAAACAGGCATTAGTTAAGGCGGCCGGACGCACGATAGACCTGTTGATGACAGATGTCGTCATGCCGGATATGACAGGCCCTGAACTGCATAAACGGCTGGCTCGTAAAATCCCTGGTCTGCAGGCTCTTTTCATGTCCGGCTATACCAACAATGTAATTTCGCATCACGGCGTAAAAGACGATGGCTGTAATTTTATTTCCAAGCCGTTTTCAGTGAACGAATTATCGCAAAAATTGCAAACCTGTATTTAACAGTTAAGCCCCATCCCCCACGGTACATTCCCGTTGGCATCACCCCAACAACATTTCGCTGAGTATATAGTTGCAAATACAGATACTTGGAAACCAGAAAACATTCCAGGGGCTATTCTGAGATGCTGACGAGGGTGGCCAATTCTGTAAGAGATATTGCCTCAATATCATATGCGATCCGATAGCGCTCTGCACCAGGATACACTAAAAACTTTTTTGCAGGTTTCAGATCATCACAGGCGACGTAAAAGCCGCGCTCAATCTTCGGGCTAAGACTGCGTTTAATCTCCACAGCCCACAGAGTACTATCCGGCCATAACAGCAACAAATCTATTTCTGCGCCACCGCCGGTACGATAGAAAAAACCCTGCACCTGCCCCATTCCGGCAGCAAGTAGATTTTCAATCACAAAACATTCCCAACTTTGTCCGACTACTGGGTGAGCAAGCAGACTTTCCTTATCCTGGATTGCAAGCAAAGCGTGAACAAGCCCACTATCACGCACATACACCTTGGGAGACTTTACCAGTCGTTTACCAATATTTGCGTGCCAAGGGGGAAGACGCCGCACCAGCATCAAGTCTACAAGAAGATCCAGGTAGCCATTAACCGTTTTCACATCGACACCAAGGTTACGGGAAAATTGAGCCGTGTTAAGTATTCCACCTTGATTGTGTGCCAACATGACCCAGAAACGTCGTAATGCTTCTGCAGCAATTCGTGGACCAAACTGAGGGATATCTCTTTCAAGATAGGTCCGAATAAAATCCTGTCTCCAACGCAGACTCTGCCGGGGGTCAGGTGCAAGCAGACTTTCCGGGAACCCGCCAGCTACCCACAGGTTTTCAGATGGCAACTCACCTGTTTCCAATACATGAAAGGGAGCAAGTTCAAGATAGGCTATGCGCCTTGCTAATGTTTCGCCGGACTGTTTGAGAAGATCAAGTGAGGCAGATCCTAATAACAGGTACCGTCCGGTTCGCAGACCGTCACGCCGTCCCTGATCAATAAGACCTCGCAGAGCGGGGAACAGACCGGGGAGGCGCTGTACCTCATCGATAATGACCAGTCTGTCCTGATGATCGTTAAGATAGAGCACCGGCTGAGCAAGTTTAGACAGATCCTGCTCGGATTCAAGATCAAGATAGAGGGCATTGACGGTTTTGCCAATCTCAAGAGCCAGAGTAGTCTTGCCAACCTGACGGGGCCCAAGCAAAGCAACGGCAGGAGAGTTGGCAAGCGCTTCAGATAATTTTGGGTAGAGTAAACGGGATATCATGTATGCAATAATGGAGTATCAGTACCTGATTTGCAAGGATAAATCTGCTTTAGCTTCGAGTTTTGAATTAAGCCCTCCGAGCTTACAACTCGAAATCCAAACAGATAATCCAATATTGATTTCATAACGATCCCCACAAGATCCAAATATCCCATGGACGTTGTTGATATGTCCTAAAACGGCAGTTAACTTCTTTTATCTTACCCCAACAACATTTCGTTGAATCGTAACCTCAGAACTTCGGATTTCCTTTTATACGCCTGAGTATATTGGTACTAATTAACAAATTTCCGGTTAACCGGAAATGGGCTTAAGTGCCTAATTAATAACAAACTCACCGTCAAAACAAGTGGAGTCACCCATAAAAAGGCGGCTGTTTGTAGGGGCAATTCGTAGGGGCAATTCATGAATTGCCCCTACAATGTCTGCGGTACCGTGAAAATGCTGTAAACTCGGAGGAGCAATAAGGGGTCAGACCTACGCAATTGACATACCTAAATTCTCGCGTATTTTTATCAGCATTTCTTTGAGGTTTTTGTCATCCTCAATCGACTCTTCAAACCGCTTGCTCGCCCTCGTTACTCCCGATTCGGTCAACCGGAATATTTCACCTATCGCTTTCAGTTTTGCCCCACTATAACGGTGACAGAGATAGACAGCAGTCTTTGACGCCAGGCGTTCATTTTCCGGGAATTCCTTTTTGACCGCCTTAACAATTTCATCCAGCGATGGCCTACAGGTGAGTTCTCGCAAAGAAGGAAGGTCCCGATCAGCTTTTTTACTGCTCAGATGGCGTTCCTGTATTGCAATGACGAATTCCGGACACCCCAATATGGTGGAAGCAACAGTTTCCAGTAAGGGACTCTGATATTCCTTATTAATCAGGTCGTGTACGAAACATTTATATTTTTCTCTGGCCGTTTCTATCTTTGTGCTGAAATAGTTGAGAGTGAATCCGGTTGTAAGCCAGTCCGGTACTTTTTCGCCGGTGTAGTAACGATAGCTCATCCAGGGATAATCCTCAGGGGCCGCCACAATTCCCGCACGAACAGGGTTAAGGTGGATGTATCGGGAAAGTTCTGTTGCATATGCGTCGCCGTCTACAAGTATTGCCTTATAGCGCCCTTGCAGAAGATGACCGACCCGTTTGCGTTTTACTTTGTAGTAGGTCGTATAAGAGCTGTTGATATGTTTCATTATCTGAGCAAGATTGCCAAGTGGCGTTTCAATAAGAAGATGGAAATGGTTTGTCATCAGACAGTATACATGGATAATCGCGCCATATCTGGACACGGCAGATTCCAAATAAGAGATAAACTTTTCGCGATCTTTCTTGCTTTTGAATATGTCCTTCTGCTCGTTGCCTCTCGATGTTACGTGATAAAATGCGCCGGGAAATTCAATTCGTAATGGCCTGGCCACTGGTGCCTCCTTCGATACTATTGAAGTATGCGGCTAGCAGTATCGAAATTTCCGGTTTTGTCAAATGCGTAGGTCTGACCCCTGCGCATTTCTTTTTGATGAAGAAGAGCGAAAGCCGCCGGGAGATTTCCTGCTGCAATTTGACGCGCTGTTGGAGTTAAACGAGGAAGAGAAAAAAGTGGTGAGAGCGGTTCTTGATGGCCTGGTTCTGCGACATCAGGCAAAAAAGTTCATGGACAGGCAACATGCAGCGTAAAACCTCCCGCCAACCATTCAGCGGTTAAAGAAAAAACAAAAACGCCGTGTAACCCTATACTACAGGGCTTCACGGCGTTTTCAGTTGTTCGGCTTGTCTCGTATCGGGGGCTGACCCCTACGGCTTATTCTATTGCACTCTACGATGTCTTTATTTGTTTATTTCCTGATGTTCGCATATACCTTTCTTATAGTTCCAACGGCCACCGCTATCTAAGCATTTATCTATATCTAAGTACCCCTTCAGCCAATATG
>CAIRND010000588.1 GCA_903879825.1 uncultured Geobacteraceae bacterium | reverse complement strand
GTCTGCTTTGATACCTGCCATACCTTTGCCGCCGGTTATGATACCGCCACAGAAGCAGGCTATCGCGACACCATGGAGCAGTTTGACCGCCTGATTGGGGTAGAGCGACTACTCTGCTTTCACCTCAACGACTCCAAAAAAGGGCTTGGTTCACGAGTCGATCGGCACGAGCATATCGGCCAAGGGACGCTGGGGTTGAATCCGTTCCGCTTTATCCTGAACGATCCCCGCTTTGCATCGGTACCGAAAATTCTTGAGACGCCAAAAGGTGACAATGACGAAATGGATGCGGTGAATCTTGGAATTTTACGGGGCTTGGTTGGTTGAGTTGGTTTTGCTGGAAAGTAGCCAGGGGGCATGATGATAGACATTGGCAAGCAGATAGATCATTGGCGTAACAGTGGCGTGGAGGATTGGAGTGTTGCGCAGGATTTAGTCTTGCGGGGCAAAATCAGGCATGGGCTCTTTTTTGCCCATCTCGCGCTTGAAAAAACTATCAAAGCTCATGTCTGCAAAGCGACTGGTGAACTGGCGTCAAAAATACACAACCTGGTGAGGTTGTCTCAAATTGCCGGTTTGACTCTTTCAGAAGATCAGATTGATCTATTGGCTGAGGTCAGTGAGTTTAATATCGAAGGACGTTATCCGGAGATGCTTTTGCCGCCTCCTTCACGCGAAGAGGCGGATGGATATTTGATTAAAATACACGAGGTGCTGCAATGCTTGAACAATCTGTTCTAAGATCGGTTCAAAACTATCTTGCTGTCGTGGCGGCACACGGAATTGTGGTGGAGCGCGGTGTCGTCTTTGGCTCTCAAGCTTCCGGGCATGCACAGGCATGGAGTGATATTGATCTGCTCGTAGTTTCTTCTCAGTTCGACGATATGAAAGATCGGAGTAGCATCAATCTGTTATGGCGATTGGCCGCACGCATTGACAGCCGGATTGAGCCGATTCCTTGTGGGTCACGGCAATGGCGTGAGGATGATTCCTCTGCAATAATCGAGATTGCACGGCGCCATGGTGAAACTCTTGAAGCTGAAAGCTGTTTGAAATAAGGTGGTTAAGGCGCAATAAACGTCATGAAAGAGACCTCGTGTAATTTGCAAACAACTCCATCCGTAAGCGCCTACAGCATCTTACTCAGATACTGCCCCGTGTAGGATCGCGTCACCTTAGCAACCTGTTCCGGAGTGCCGACTGCGATTATTTCGCCTCCCCGGTCACCACCTTCCGGCCCGAGATCGATAATCCAATCAGCGGTTTTGATGACATCCAGATTGTGCTCGATGATCACGATGGTGTTGCCGGCATCAACCAGGCGCTGGATTACCTCCAGTAGTTTGGCGATGTCGTGGAAATGCAGGCCGGTTGTTGGTTCGTCCAGAATATAAATAGTCCGGCCGGTGGCGCGTTTCGCCAGCTCTTTGGCCAGCTTGACCCGCTGCGCTTCTCCCCCTGAAAGAGTCGTCGCCGCCTGCCCCAGCTTGATATAACCGAGGCCGACCTCTTCCAGCGTGGCCAGCTTGTTTTTGATGCGCGGGATGGCGCCCATGAACTCCAGAGCCTGTGAAACGGTCATATCCAGCACGTCGGCGATGGACTTGCCTTTGAAATGGACCTCCAGCGTTTCGCGGTTGTAGCGCGCCCCTTTGCATACTTCGCACTCCACGTACACATCCGGCAGAAAGTGCATTTCAATCTTGATAATGCCATCACCGGAGCAGGCCTCGCAGCGCCCCCCCTTGACATTGAACGAATAACGCCCCGGTTTGTAGCCGCGCAGCTTGGATTCGGGCAGATTTGAGAACAGATCGCGGATATCGCCAAAAACGGCGGTGTAAGTTGCGGGATTGGAGCGAGGCGTGCGCCCGATGGGTGACTGGTCGATATTTATAACCTTGTCGAGATTATCCAGCCCCTGTACCTCCCGCACGGCACCGGCCTTCTCACGGCTGTGGTAGAGGCGTTGTCCCAGCACCTTGTGCAGAGTGTCGATGATCAATGTTGATTTGCCGGAGCCGGAAACGCCGGTAACGCAGGTCATGACGCTCAGCGGTATTTCCACGGAGACATCCTTCAGGTTGTTCTCGGTTGCGCCAATTATGTGCAACGATTTATCGCTGCTGCGCCGCTTCTTCGGCACCGCAATCGAAAGCTCCCCCGAAAGATAGCGACCGGTCAGCGATGCCGGATTGTTCATGACATCCGCCGGAGTTCCCTGGGCGACCACTTCACCACCATGAACACCGGCACCCGGTCCCATGTCGATCAGGTGATCGGCTTCCAGAATCGTTTCCTCATCATGTTCCACAACCAACACGGTATTGCCCAGATCACGCAACCGCTTGAGAGTGCCAAGCAGACGGGCGTTATCCCGCTGATGCAGGCCGATTGATGGCTCGTCGAGAATATAGAGCACCCCCACCAGGCTGGAGCCGATCTGGGTTGCCAGGCGGATGCGCTGCCCTTCGCCCCCCGAGAGAGTGCCCGAGGTTCGATCGAGTGAAAGATAATCAAGGCCGACATTGACCAGAAACGAGAGCCGTTCGCGGATCTCCTTGAGAATGCGGCGACCGATTTCCTGCTCTTTGTCACGTAGCACCAGCTCTTCAAAGAAATGCAGGCAGTCACGAATCGAGAGTGCAGTGATGGCGCGGATATTCTGCCCTCCCACCAGCACATGGAGCGCTTCGGGGCGGAGACGGGCACCCTGGCAGGTCGGACAGGGCATGACATCCATATATTTTTCCAACTCTTCGCGGGAGGTATCCGATTCGGTCTCGCGCCAGCGCCGCTGCAGATTGTTCAGAACACCTTCGAATTCTTTCTGGTAGGTGTGGCGCCGTTCGCCGTCCTCTTCCCACCAGAACTCGATTTTTTCTCCCTTGGAGCCGTTTAAGATCACATCCTGAATATGTGGCGGCAGTTCTTTGAAAGGGGTGCGGATATCAAACGAATAGGCTTTGGCCAGTGCATCCAGAATCAGGTGAAACCAGCCGGAGAGGCGCTTTTCCCAGGGAGCGATGGCTCCTTCGCGCAGGGAAAGTTCGTGGTTGGGGATGACCAGGTTGGCGTCAAAGTACATGCGGGTGCCGAGTCCGGTACACTCCGGGCAGGCGCCATGGGGGTTGTTGAAAGAAAAGAGTCGCGGGGTTATTTCCTGATAAGAGATACCGCAATCAACGCACGCCAGTTTCTCCGAGAACAGCATCTGAGTCGGTTTGGGAACTTTTTTCTTGCCACTCTCGTTTGGTTCGTCGCGCGCCGGTTCGACCGCCTCAACTTTTACCACCCCGTCAGCATGGTGCAGGGCGGTTTCCAGTGAATCTGCGAGACGGCGACCAATACCCTCCTTGATG
>CAIRND010000587.1 GCA_903879825.1 uncultured Geobacteraceae bacterium | reverse complement strand
TGTCAGCAGACCGAAACGGTCAAGCAGTTCAGTGGAACTGCAGCCGGGTGGGCGCCCCAGAAAGCGTTCCCAGCCGACAAACGGATAGAAGTCAGAGGCAAAATCGCCGCTACCGTTACGGATAAATTCCACTTCCGAGCGGGATTCCGAGACGTGAATGGCGAGCGGCAGCGTTTTTGATGCAGAGGAGTCCCGAATTGCGGTCAGGTGTTCAGGGGCGATTGTATAGGGTGAATGGGGGGAGATACCTGTTAAGAGCTGCTGTGATTCGCCTTGAGTGGCTGCAGCTGTCGCGGCGGCAAAGGTGCTGGTGAAATGATTCAGATCCTGCCCGAGACATTCGAAGTACAGGCGACCCACGAGCGGAGATTTGTGGTACAGCCCCGCCAGCGCCGGGTTGGTAATAATCTCGCCAATCGCAGTGGTGCCCGATTCGAGACACATGCGAATTCCCTCATGTACCGAGGGGGGATACTCTGCTGCGGTCAGACCGCGTGAAATTTTTATCAGCTGAATAATCCAGTCGGTAAAGCGGCGCGGATTATAATCGACTGAGGAGCGAAGGCGCCACGAGGGAAAGTGAGTAAGGGCGAGGTGAGTATGTGCATTCACAAACCCCGGCAACAGGGCACAGCCGGGGAAATCAAGCACCGGGGCGGCGTAACCCCTCCGGAGCACATCCAGAGGCCCTGAGTCAACGATTAAGCCGTCACGAACAAGCAATGCCCCGCCAGCGATGGGCGGAGCATCGGGATTAATCAACCAGGACGCAGCGTAGATAGTCTCTTCCGACATGTATCACCCCCCGAAGATTACATACATCAGCCCCCCTCGAGGCAAAAAAAGAGGGCTTATAGAATCAACCTAAATCCAAAAGTTCATTGCCACAAAAAGGCACAAAATTCACAAAAAACAGCGGGTTATGTCAAATACATTTTTAACCTGTTTGAGGATCTCAATGCATGTCATAACCCACTGGTTTTTTTTGCGTTTTTTTGTGGCTAACCGTTTTTTTTAGAATCAAGGGTTATGCCGCTACCGCCGCTCCTGGACGTGGTTTGCGTACGGAAACACCCTTTACAGCAGAAGTAGTGTCACTTTTTTTCCCGGCAGCAGCAGGCGCTGGTGGCGGATATTTTTCCAAGGCAAGTTTCAGCGCCTCCTCAACTTCTGTAACAGCAACAATTTTAACTTTTTTCAAAATCTCCGCCGGAATATCCTCCAGATCCTTTTTATTCTGAGCGGGGATGATCACCAGCCGCATACGGGAGCGGACTGCAGCCAGAATTTTTTCCTTCAAACCGCCAATCGGCAGCACTTTACCGCGCAACGTCACCTCTCCGGTCATAGCAACGTCTTTTTTAACCGGGATATGGCACAGTATGGAGACCAGCGCCACCGTCATGGCAACGCCAGCTGAAGGGCCATCTTTTGGTATTGCGCCAGCCGGGACATGGACGTGAATTTCATTATCCTGGAAGATGCCCGGCTTCAGATGCAGCGCCTCGGCATGGGCACGGATGTAGGAATGGGCTGCCTGCACAGACTCCTTCATTACGTCGCCTAACTGACCGGTCAGAGTCAATGCGGTCTTACCCGCCATCAGACTGGCTTCAATATGAAGAATTTCGCCACCCACCGGTGTCCACGCAAGGCCGTTGACAACCCCTATCTCGTTCTTGTCCAGATCTTCCTCGCGTATATATTTTTCGGCTCCCAGATAGGTGTGCAGAGTCTTGGCGGTCACTTTCACGAGGCGCTGGTTTCCTTCCGCCACTTTACGGGCTACCTTGCGGCAGATCTTGCCGATTTCCCGCTCCAGGTTACGCAGACCGGCTTCGCGGGTATATTTGGAGATTATTTCGCTGATCGATTCATCATCGAAGCTGATGTGTTTTGCCTTAAGTCCGTTTTCCTTAATCTGGCGCGGAACCAGATAGCGCTTGGCTATCTCCAGTTTTTCTTCTTCGGTGTAGCCGGCCAGATTAATGACCTCCATACGATCGCGCAGGGCGGACGGAATAGGATCCATCTGGTTGGCCGTCGCAACAAACATGACATTTGACAGGTCAAACGGCTGATTGATATAATGATCGGAAAAGGAGTGGTTTTGCTCCGGATCAAGCACCTCCAGAAGTGCCGATGATGGATCCCCCTTGTAGTCGTAGCCAAGTTTATCAAGTTCATCCAGCATAAAAACCGGATTATTGGCACCCGCCTGCTTGAGTCCCTGCAGTATGCGCCCCGGCAGAGCGCCGATATAGGTACGGCGATGTCCCCTGATCTCGGCTTCATCCCGCACTCCGCCCAATGAAATACGGACAAATTTGCGATTCATGGCGCGGGCGATTGATTTACCGAGCGACGTTTTACCAACACCGGGAGGTCCGACGAAACAGAGAATCGGCCCCTTCATTTTCTTTTTCAACTTGCGTACTGCCAAAAATTCAAGGATGCGCTCCTTGATTTTTTCCAGGTAAAAATGGTCATCATCAAGGATTTTCTTGGCCCGAACGATATCAAGGCTGTCGCGGGTAGATTTACTCCACGGCAGTTCCACCATCCAATCCAGATAGGTTCTGACAATACTGGCTTCACCAGCATCCGGGTGCATATTATCCAGACGGCCCAACTGCTTGAGCGCCTCTTTCTGCACTGCCGCCGGCATCTTGGCCGACTCGATCGCTTTTCTGATTTCGGCTAATTCCTCTTTGCCTTCATTGTCACCCAGTTCGCTCTGAATGGCTTTCATCTGCTCACGCAGATAATATTCCTTGTGATTTTTCCCCATTTCCTCACGTGCGGCATTTTGTATCTTGGCCTGCACGCTCAGCAGTTCAACCTCGCGGTTCAAAAATTCATTAACCTTGGTCAAACGCACAATCGGGTCGTTTATTTCCAGCAGTATCTGAGCATCCGCAACTTTCAGACCAAGATTACTGGAGACCAGATCAGCCATACTGCCCGGATCCTGGATATTTTCCAGAATGACCATAACTTCAGGGGAGACCTGTTTGCCAAGCTCCATAACCTTGGTCAGTTGCTCACGCACCGTACGTATCAGCGCCTCGACTTCCAGCGAAACATCCACAACAGTGGTATCATGCTGCCGCTCAACCCGGACGGTATAAAACGGCTTATCAGAGATAAACTCCGTAATGCGGGCCTTTGCCAGACCCTGCACAAGAATCTTGACGCGACCATCCGGCAGTTTGAGCATGCGCATAATCATAGCAACCGTGCCGACTTCATAAATTTTATCCGCAGGCGGATCCTCGTCACCCACATCGTGCTGAGTGGCCAGCAAGATCATTCTGTCGCCTGCCAGTGCACTGTCTACGGCCTTTACCGACATTTCTCGTCCGACAAAAAGCGGAATAATCATAAACGGGTACACAACCACGTCCCTGATCGGCAGTAACGGCAGTACCTCAGGAATCTTCAATTCTTCAGCATTCTGTTCAATATCGTTCTCTATCTCTAACAATCTAAATCTCCTTTGGAGCTTAACTCTCGTATGGGCACAAGCCGCTCGTTACTTTTTGGACAGATCACCCGCAGTACCCCCCGGCGATATTCAGCTCTGATGCCGGTGGGATCAACGTTGCCGGGAATATGGACGCTATGATGAAAGTGACCATGGCTTCGTTCCACGCAGATAAAAGTCCCCTCATTCTGCTCCTTCGGCTTTGTAGCATCAAGGGACAGCGTCAAGCCGTTTATTTTCAAGGCAATCGCATCCAAAGTAAAACCGGGCAGGTCAAACTCGATGATAATATCCTGGCATGTTTCATACATATCCATCTTCGGCCGGGTTTCATTATCATCGAACAGATCCCGCAACTCAAGGGCATGCAGCAGGTTGCGCATCTCGGCAACGTGGCGATCGAATATTTCCTGCGTAAACGGTTTCCTGCCTGAAAAACGTGGCATAGTGGCACCCAGGATGATGCAATGGACTTTTATAGTGTGAATTATTGCGAAGGTAATCATTCCCTCCGGCAAAGTCAAGGCAGACATTCGGCACAACAGGAGTAGGTAAAACAAATAAGAATTTGACTTTATCCATACTATGCAATAAATAAAGAAGTTTATTTGCGCGCGACTAACAAGAACATGGGGAACATTGTCATGGAAAAATGGTCCATCAGTGAATCTGCCAAGATTTACAATATCGACAACTGGGGTTCAGATCTCTTCTCAATTAACAAAAAAGGCAATATTTGCGTTCACCCCTCGTCAAACTCGAAGCACGCCATCGACTTGCGGGCCCTGGTTGACGATCTCATCAAACGCAAAATAAAGCCCCCAATCCTGCTCCGTTTCATGGACGTGCTGCAGGGGCGCATCGCTTCGATCAACAGAGTCTTTAAAAATGCCATTCAGGAAAATGATTATCCTGCCAAGTACCAGACGTTTTATCCTATCAAAGTAAACCAGCAGCGCCAGGTGGTGGAAGCCATCGCCGCCTATGGCAAACGATATAATATTGGCCTCGAAGTCGGATCAAAACCGGAGCTGGTAGCGGGGATTTCAATCTCCAGCGGCAATAATCTGCCGATCATCTGCAATGGTTACAAGGATGCCGAATACATCGAGACGGTGTTGTATGCCACCAAGATCGGTTTCGACATTACGCTGGTCGTCGAGAAACTGTTCGAGTTGGAAAAAATAATTGAGATTTCAAAGAAAACCGGCATAACGCCCAAACTGGGAATCCGGGTAAAACTGTCCTCCAAAGGGACCGGCAAATGGGCAACCTCCGGTGGTGAGGATGCTAAATTCGGCCTGCGTATGTCGGAAATAATCGCCGCCATCCGGATGCTGGAAGATCAAGGGATGCTGGATTCGGTGAAACTGCTCCATTCTCACATCGGCAGCCAGATCACCAAAATCGACAAGATCAAAACCGCCTTGATTGAAGTAGCCCGCGTCTACACCGAAATGAAGAAACTGGGGGTCGGGATTGAATATCTCGATATCGGCGGAGGCCTGGGCGTCGACTACGACGGTTCAAAATCGAGCTATTTCTCCAGCGTCAACTATACCATTGAAGAATATGCCAATGACGTCATTTACCAGATCAAAAACATCTGTGACGAAGCGGGCGTGGAATGTCCCAATATCATTTCCGAATCCGGCCGGGCTACGGTCGCTCACTATTCGGTACTGGTTACCAATGTTCTCAACACCAATACTCAGCACCTGATGCCGGATTTTGAAGACATCCTGAGCAAATCTGAGAAAGTAGCGCCGACCGTCAAAAAATTGATGGATATCTATAAAAGTATCGATCGCTATTCTCTGCGTGAGGACTACCACGACACGCTGCAGTTGATCAACGAGGCGGTCAGTCTCTTTAACCTCGGCTACCTGACGCTGAACGACCGGGCAATCGCTGAATGGCTTTATTCGAAAATCATCAAAAAGATCAACAGTATCGTTGAGAAGATCAAGCCGATTCCGGAAGAGCTGCAAAACTTCCAGCTTTCCATGCGTCAGACCTACTTTGCCAATTTTTCACTATTCCAGTCGATTCCCGACTCCTGGGCAATTGACCAACTTTTCCCGATCATGCCGATCCAGCGACTGAACCAGAAGCCGGACGTGATCGCTTCTATTGCTGACATTACCTGTGACTCGGACGGCGAAATAACCAGCTTCGTCGGTGAAAACGGCCGCGCCAAGTACCTGCCGCTGCACAAGATCAAGAAAGATGAGGATTATTACATCGGCTTCTTTCTGATCGGTGCGTATCAGGAAATATTGGGCGATCTGCACAACCTGTTCGGCGATACTAACGCCGTTCATATCACCTTTAACAAAAAAACCGGTTACATGATCGACACCGTCATTAACGGTGACGCAACGTGGGAAACACTGAAATACGTTCAGTACAAAGGGCCGGAAATTTTGAAACGGGTCAGAGACAATCTGGAAAAAAGCGTGGCCTCAAAGAAGATTTCAATCGAAGAGAGCAGCCACTTTATCGAACTGCTGGACAGAACACTACTGGGCTATACTTATCTGGGAGAATGATACTATGAGCAAAGTTCTAATTATCGGCGCTGGCGGCGTCGGCGGCGTTGTCACTCACAAATGTGCCCAGCGGCGCGACATTTTCAGTGAAATCACACTGGCTTCACGCACTAAATCAAAGTGTGACATCATTGCGGCCCAACTGAACGGCAGCATTACTACGGCGCAGGTGGATGCCGACAACGTGCCCGAACTGGTGGCTCTGATCAAACGGGTACAGCCAAAGCTGGTTATCAACGTCGCGCTCCCCTACCAGGATCTGACCATTATGGATGCCTGCCTGGAGACCGGTGTGGACTATCTCGACACCGCCAACTACGAGCCGCTCGACACCGCCAAGTTTGAATATTCCTGGCAGTGGGCTTACCAGGAGCGTTTCAAGGAAAAGGGGCTGATGGCTCTGCTCGGCTCCGGTTTTGATCCGGGTGTCACCAACGTGTATACCGCACTGGCGGCAAAAAAATATCTGGATGTGGTGGAAGAGATTGATATCATTGATGCCAACGCCGGCAGCCACGGCCTCCCCTTTGCCACTAATTTCAATCCGGAAATCAACATCCGTGAGATAACCGCCACCTGCCGTCACTGGGAAAATGGCCAGTGGGTTGAGAGCGCCCCCCTGACGACAAAACATTCCTTCAACTTTCCTGAGGGAATCGGCCCGATGAATATCTACCGCCTGTACCATGAGGAGATGGAATCGCTGGTCACGCATATTCCGACGATCAAAAAGGCTCAGTTCTGGATGACCTTCTCCGACAACTACCTCAAACATCTGGAAGTGTTGCAGAACGTGGGGATGACCAGTATTGAAGAGGTGGAGTTCAATGGCCAGAAGATTGTGCCGATCCAGTTTTTGAAAGCGCTGTTGCCCGATCCCGGTTCACTTGGCCCGCTGACCAAGGGGAAAACCTGCATCGGTGTTATCGCTCGCGGCATCAAAGATGGTCAGAAAAAGCAGGTTTACATCTATAACATCTGCGACCACGAAGCCTGCTACAAAGAGGTTCAATCCCAGGCCATCAGCTACACTACCGGCGTCCCGGCGGTCGTCGGCGCGATTATGATGCTGACCAACAAATGGCGCGGCACCGGAGTCTTCAATATGGAGCAATTTGATCCTGAGTTGTTTCTGGAGGAACTGGGACCGATGGGATTACCAACAGTGGTGGTAGATGAAGGGGAGTGGCCGGAACTGTAACTGGTTGTTTCTTTTAAATACGCTAAGCTACAAAGCCGCCCTCTGATATTTCAGGGCGGCTTTGTTCGTTCAAATCAGGTACCACTGCGAGTTTATGACGCCAGGAGCCGTGAAACAGCCGTTGCGAGCTTGATCATGGTGAAGGGTTTTTTTATAACATCTTTTACGCCCATATCGGTAAGAACGGCAACCCTGCTATCGTGAATAAAACCGGAGGAGAGAAGCACTCGTACTTCCGGGTTGATCTTTTTCATCTCTATAAAGGCTTCCATTCCAGACTTCTTCGGCATGATAATATCCATGATAACAGCCGTAATTTCATGGCTGCGCTCGTTATATATCGCAACGGCAACGTCGCCGTTTTCCGCCAGAATCACCTTATAACCACACTCTTCAAGAATCGATTGTGCCGCCTGACAAATAAATGGCTCGTCATCCACAACCAACAGCAATCCCTCTCCAAGGGGCAGGTTCTCATGTACATTTTCAGAAATCATCTCACCATTGCCACAATACCGTGGCAGGAAGACATTAAACGTTGATCCAACCCCCACATTAGAGCACACCTCAATAAAGCCCTTATGCTGCCTTACAATATTCGAGACCATGGCCAATCCGAGACCGGTTCCAATGCCGGTCTCTTTGGTCGTAAAAAACGGCTCAAAAATATTGGCAATGGTTTTCGTATCCATGCCTATCCCGGTGTCACTTACGGATATCAGCCAATATTCCTCACCGTTCACCGCTTCGGGATGAGATACACAGAAATGACGGTCCGCCACAAGCCTTTCCGTCGCCAGAACCAGTTCTCCGCCATGGGTACTTCCCTCGGTTCTCATAATCGTCATTGCATGACTGGCATTGATACAGAGGTTTAACAACACCTGTTCGATCTGCACAGGGTCACCGGTGACATAAATCAATGCATCAGGGATCGCAGTAGACATTTTGATTGATTTATCAAAGGTATTTTGACAGATTTTTGTAACATTTCTGAAAGCACGTGTCAGATCAACCGGGCCAAAGACCGTATGTTGTTTTCTTGAGACAATCATAAGCTGCGCAACTATGTCAGCTGCCCGGTTACCAAGCTCGATTACGACCCCTGTTTTTTCGAACAAATGGTCCGCACTCAACTCCTTGCCTCTCAGTATTTGCATCTGAAGTACCGTCACCGTTCCAAGTATACCGCATAACACATTATTGAAATCATGCGCCAATCCACTTGCCAGCGCTCCAACCATCTCAATTTTTTGCATATGACGTAACTGGCCTTCTGCTGTTTCCTTTTCGGTAATATCATTGAGTAGAAAAACCACCCCGTTGTCGTTCTTATAGCCATCAGCCGGCAGTGGAAAAACAGAAATATCATAGTAGCGCGGCGTTGCGGCCGGGATCAACTCCCGCATCAGCGTTTTCGAACAATTGCTTTCCAATACCTCCTTAAACAGCCCCCGATATCTGATCAGTTCAGGGTAAATGTCCCACACCATCTGCCCAACAGCCTCACGGGATTCAATTCCGTACGCAGCCGTGGCTGCGATATTCCAATGCGTCACCCGCCCGTCACTATCCAGTGAAATCAGTATAAACGGCATGGAGTCTATTATATTCAGGAGGTAATTCTGAAGTTTGATCAACTGCTGTTCACGCATCAAAATAGTTCGCGACATGGCATTAAAAGCCTGTGCCACTTTTACTACCTCAGCGTCGCCTCTGACGGCAGACTGGACGGAATAATCGCCTGAAGCCAAAAGGGTTACATCGTGGGCCAAAGTGGCCAATGGACGCGCGATAAAGCGACTGGCGTAGTAGGAAGAGATGCCGGTAAACAGCAATACCAGACAGAACAGATAAGAAGAGCGAAGGAGCAGACGATTCGCCGGTGCTTCAACAATTGAAAACGGAACAGCGATACCGACAACCCAATCCCGTGAATTCAGACCGGTCAATGCGGCAATTTTGCGTTCACCATGGAATCGGTATTCAGTGGAAAGGCGGGTCTCTCCCGGATGTACAAGAGCGGCATCCCTGCGAAGCGACTCTAACTTGAGCGATGACTGGGGAATATCGGCAAATTGTCTGCTTTCCCTGATAGAGAAATTTTCAGCCGGAGTCAGATCAGCAAGAGTGGAATAACGAAGTGCCGGGTTATAACTCGACAAAATCACACCGGCATTATTGACAACAAACGCCTGAATACCGAGTTTAAAACAGCGATTAATGATTGAATCAATTGTATCAATAGTAAGCTTAACAACCAATACACCACCGATGCTACCGTCAGAATCGATGATAGGAGAAGAGAGATAGACACCGGCTTTCTGGGAGGTGACACCAACAGTCCAGTCGCTTATGTAGCTCCTGCCACTGCGCGCCTCTTTAAAATAGGGACGCATTGCATAGTTTTTTCCGATAAAATCGGCATTTGTCCCTGCAAGGCATTTACCTTCCATATTTAAGACATATACGTCGGAAATACTTGGCGCAATTTTTGCCCAGTGCCTCAGCCATGTGGTAAATTTTGCAACGGCGGCGGGATTGTCGGACCAATGCAGAATATTCTGCATTTCGCTGCTAACCGCAGCATAACGAGCGACGTTTTTGATAGAGACGATGAACGAATCAATCTGAACGGCAACCTCTTTCGAGTAGCCATTGATACGACGTATCTCCGTATCAATGGCAGAGTCACGATCCTGTTTGTAGAGATACGCTGTCATCATGAAGGCTGGCAACAGTATCAATACAGCAATGGCAAGTGCGCCTCTTATGACAAGTGGCAACCGAACACTCTTCATATCACCCACTCTTTATTCCGATTGACTACAGTCGAAACTTACTGACAACCCGATGCAGATCACCTGCAAGGTTGGAGAGATGTAACGCGGTCTGCGCTGTTTCGTATGAACCTTTTGCCGTTTCATGCACGACTTCTGTGACCTGATGGATGTTATTTGTTATACCGTTAGTGGTGGCATTCTGCTCCTCGGCAGCGGTTGCAATCTGGCTCACCTGCATCGTAACAGCATTTACCTGATCAAGAATCAGACGGAGTGCATCTTCAATCTGAGCCGCTTCATCAATACCGCGATCCGACTGTTTCACCCCCTCCTCCATCGAAACCATGGCATTACGGGTCTCCAGCTGAATGGCGCGGATCATGGTGCTAATTTCCTTCGTAGCCCGTGTAGTGCGTTCAGCCAGCGCCCTGACTTCATCTGCGACAACAGCAAAACCGCGCCCCTGCTCACCTGCCCGAGCGGCCTCGATAGCAGCATTTAGGGCGAGCAGATTGGTCTGGTCGGCGATATCTTCGATTGTTGCCACGATCGTACCGATCTGTTCGGAACGGTCTACCAGTGAGGAGATAGAACGGGTATTCTGGCGGGTAAGTTCTCCACGTTGACGGATGCCCTCTACCGTATTTGACACGATTCTAAAACCATTCTGCGTTGTATCGGCAGCCTGCTTTGCACTCTCTGCAGCCATGAGGCAGTTATTGGCAATATCATTGGAAGTCGCTGCCATTTCCTCGCTGGCAGTTGCCACGGTGACAGTCTGGGCGGCAACCTCCTCAGCACCGGCCGAGATACTCGCGGAGGTGGAATTCAATTTTTCCGAATCGCTGGTAAGTGTTGTTGATGCAGTAGATACCTGGACAATGATGCTGTGAATGTTGCCGATAAAATC
>CAIRND010000586.1 GCA_903879825.1 uncultured Geobacteraceae bacterium | reverse complement strand
GTCGCTGAATGCGACGACTGACGAACTGCGTAATCAGATTATGCCGGTTAACCGGAGTTACCCCCTCAAGGCGCTGCTTCAGGCGTGCAAGGAGTTTCCGCTTCCGGGACGCCGCAAGGTAACGTTTGAATACGTCATGCTGGGAGGGGTAAATGACACCCTGGATGATGCCAAGCGGCTGCTGAGGCTGATCAGTGATATTCCCAACAAGGTTAACCTGATCCCGTTCAATGAGCACGAAGGATGTGATTTTAAGGCGCCGACACAGGCCGCTATCGACGCTTTTCATACCTATCTGATTGATCGTCATGTGACGGTCATTACCCGTGATAGCCGGGGAGGGGATATTTCGGCGGCGTGTGGGCAGTTGAAGGGGAAGCTGGAAAAACTAAAGTAAACAGAAACACGGATCAATAATTCTAAATCCGGCAGTTCATTGCCACAAAAAGTCACAAAATTTACGAAAAAACAGCATGTTAAGCTGAGTAGGCACTTAACCTGTTTGGTGAACCCGATGCGTGTCATAACTCACTGGTCTTCTTTGTGCTTTTTGCGCTTTTTTGCGGCCAACAGCTTTTTCTAGGATAATGAAATTGAAATTCGGATTCTGCGAAAAAAAGTCCTCCACGGTTTAAAACCTTGGAGGACTTTTTTTTATGCGTTGGATATCTGTGTGACTATGTGTTTAAAGAACTTACGCCTGTGGACGGCGTGAACGGTACTCAATTACCGGCTCGTGCCGCGCTGCAGGAGCAGCACTGCGTGGTGCGCTTGCAGCAGGTTTTGCCGATCTGCTCCATGGTTTTGCCTGGCTGTCACGGCCGCCGGCTGGTTTACCACCCGGTTTGCCAAAACGTCCTACAGGTCCGCCAGGACCGCTTTTACGAGGACCGCCGCTCCGACCGGCTGGTTTCCTGATGGAGGTTGATGGCTCGTGTCCGGCAATCTGAAGCTCCGGCAGTTTTTTTCCGATGAAGCGCTCAATACGCTCCAAGTAGTTGCGCTCGCCGGCTGATGCGAAAGAAATGGCGATTCCTGTTGCTCCTGCGCGACCGGTACGGCCAATGCGGTGAACATAATCTTCAGCAAAGCGTGGCAGGTCGAAATTGATAACATGGCTGACGCCGTTTACGTCCAGGCCGCGTGCCGCAACATCAGTTGCAACCAGCAGGCGGATTCCGCCGCGACGCATACGGTCAATGGTCTTGTTACGGGCCATCTGGGTCATATCGCCATGCAGGGCAGCAGCGGGGAAGCCATTGCGTGACAGTTCGCGGGATAACTCGTCTGCATCACGTTTCGTTGCAGAGAAGATGATCGCACGGGTCAATTCAGAGTCGCTGACCAGGTGATTAAGGAGCTCTTTTTTGTGATTGAGGTTGTCAGTAACATGCAGGCGTTGTTCAATCAGAGCGTGCGATGAAGTACTGACAGCCAGCTGAATCCGTTTCGGCTCTCGCATCATTTTCTCAGCGAGTCGTGCGATGTCACCTTCCATGGTGGCGGTGAACATCAGGGTCTGGCGATCAGAAGGAGTACGCTCAACGATCTTGTTGATGTCATCGCTGAAACCCATGTCAAGCATACGGTCGGCTTCATCAAGAACCAGCAGTTCCAGACGATCAAGACGGATGCTGCCGCGCTCAATGTGGTCTACAAGGCGGCCGGGGGTGGCGACAATGATATCAACCGGTGCGGAAAGAAGGCGCAATTGCTCGCGGTATGGCATGCCGCCAAGCAGTGTACCGCAGCGGGGACGAATGCCGCGACCGTAGTTGCGGGCAGATTCCATAACCTGGCCAGCCAGTTCGCGGGTTGGTGCCAACACCAGAATACGTGGCCCTTTGCCGGGCAGGGTTGACTTTTTGGTCAGGAGTTCCAGTGCCGGCAACACAAAAGCTGCGGTTTTGCCGGTGCCGGTCTGGGCGGTTGCGAT
>CAIRND010000585.1 GCA_903879825.1 uncultured Geobacteraceae bacterium | reverse complement strand
CACGAAGCTGACACGGGCCATGCCGCCTCAGGACTTTTATTGGCTGTTTAAGGCAATCGGTGCCTCTGATGCCATGGAATTGTTGGGAATGGCGAGTCCACGCCAGAGCCTTTTTCTGCTGGACATGGAGCTCTGGAGAGGATGGGAGTTTTCGGAAGATAAAGCGGTAGAGTTTCTCGGCTACATCATGAAAGGGAGTGAGGAACATTTTCTGGAATTGCTCCCGCATCTGGATTTCAATCTCCTCTCCCTGCTGCTGGGAAGAGAGCTTATTGTTGCGGGGGGGATTGGCGATCTTAATACTGATGAAGAGCGTCAGACTGATTGGGATCACACTTTTGATGATGTGTTCCTGATTAAGTTCAAGAACCCGCAACATTCCCAGATAATCGGCTCCTTTCTGGAACTGGTCTGCCGTTTCGATAATTCCCTGTACACGGCGCTGATGGAAAGTGTCAGTGGAGAAATTGATATTGAATCAGAGGAAGAGTGCTACCGAATAAAATCAGGCCGCCTTGCCGATCTTGGCTTTCCTTCCCACGATGAGGCAATTGAGATCTACTCCCGTATCAATCCGGTAACGTTTGTCCCCAGTCTCAGCAAAGTGCTGCTGCAGACGGGTGAGGCAACAACTCTTCCCGATATGTATCTGACCGGAAAAACTTTTCTGGAGAGGGTTATTCTCCTCATAGATTCGGAGCTTTTTCGCATGGAGCTGAATTATCTCATTAATACCGCGCTGGTGGCCGATCAGGCTCATCACGACGACACCGAATATATGAAATCCGTCGTGGAAAGGGTCTATGGTTACTTGAACATTGCTCTTGAGTACCTGTGCCACGGGGATGAAGCCAAAGGTGCGGAAATCCTGAGCGGCGAACATCTGAAAAGCCTGTTCCAGCTGGGATTCAGTATCGTACTCGGGTTGAAGTTTACGGCGGAAAAACATGCTGATTCGAGCTATGCCACCGGTAAAGTACTGTCAGGGCTGAAAAGTTCCCGACCTCATTTTTATCGCGGATTGGATGATGATGGTATTGATGGCTACCGGGAATTCCGGGATCTGCAGGATGTGACAAAAATGGCTGATTTTCTTAAAGAGCTGGGAGCGTAACGAAAGCGTCACGTTGTTCCGAATAGCGCCAATCTTCAGCCATAGCACCAATATATTCCCTCTCCATGAGGGAGAGGGTTAGGGTGAGGGGGGGATGCTGGATTATACAGCTCGATCGCCCCCTCATCCGGCCTTCGGCCACCTTCTCCCTCAGGGAGAAGGGACTGGCTGAAAAACAGCGCAAATTGGTTGAAACGCAAAAATCCACCGTAACGAAAGTTGTCATGATTAGATTTTTTGGACTGTCGCATATTTCTGCCGGTTTTATCGCGGTACTGGTCGGCTACACAAGTTCAGCCGCCATTGTTTTTCAGGCGGCCACCGCAGCAGGTGCCAGTGCTGCCCATATCAGCTCTTGGCTACTCGCCCTTGGTCTGGGTATGGGCGTAACCTGCATCAGCCTCTCCCTGTATTTTCGCAGTCCGGTGTTGACCGCCTGGTCCACGCCAGGAGCGGCGCTGCTGACTACGGCGCTGGTTGGTGTGCCGATGAGCGATGCCATCGGAATCTTTATTTTCGCCT
>CAIRND010000584.1 GCA_903879825.1 uncultured Geobacteraceae bacterium | reverse complement strand
CTGATGGGGTGACGGTATCAGCACTTCACCGTCATCTTGGGTTACATGCATCCGCAGGTACGCATCAAACTGCAGCCGTATCTGTTGGCAGTCAACAGAGTCAAGGCAGTTGGACAGCATCGGTGTGCTGCAGCTGTATAGTTCATTATCGGAATTATCAGGGAAAAGCGTCATTCAAAATCCATTAAATGCATAAAAGAACTCCCTTTTCGAGGGTAATAATCCGCTGGCTTCTGCCAACTGTTCCAATTTGCTTATCGACCTTTACGCCAAAAGCTGTAGACGCTTTCTTGATACTTAAAAGTTAATCCTAAATAAAACAGTCTCACGCAACGACGCAACGACGCAACGAATGAAATAATTGGCTTAAATCATTATTTAGGTGCACCAGATTGGTTAATCATTATTTCGTTATAAGTCTTTGTTTTTCGTTGCGTTCGTTGCGGCGTTGCGTGATCAAATGTAGTAAACGATTTATTCCGGACGATGTGGGGCGATTATCCGCACAAACACCCGCTCCACGATGCGCAGTAAACCAAAAAACAATTCGGCAACGGGACGGTGATTGAACGAAACGTAGGGGGAACTTATGTAGCAGGGGCGGGCGCCGGCTGCCACTGCTGCCAGGCATCCGGTAAGGAGGCGGTCATCGACCATCAGGATTGAGGAGAGGGGAACTCCTGCAATTTTTGCTGTTTTGTAGAGGCCGTCGGGATACGGCTTTTTTCGGACACCGGCAATGAAGCGCATGGCGGGAAAGTTATCGGCAAACCATTGCCTCCGCCCTTCAGTTGGCTTATTTGAAAGGATGTAAATCATGTCGCCGCCAAAAACTGCTTCGCAGCGTTTAAGCCACGCAACAGCTTCGGGAAGCGGGGTCGGGGCGCCATGATGTGCCAGCACACCATCAAAATCCAGCGCCAGGGCAGCATATCCTGATGCAAAGAGCGCCTCGGGGTTCAGCTCCAGGATGCACGCGTGTGACGAGGTGCTGTCAAGCAGCTGCCGGAGTTGGCGGCGATGGTGAAAGCCGAGTGCAAAGCCGGCCAGTATGTGGCCCCCCGGGGCCATCAGTTATCTCCCATATTTATATGCTGCCGCGCAGGTGCCTTCACTGGAGACCATGCAGGCGCCAACCGGTGATTCGGGTGTGCAGAGTGTGGCGAACAGCGGACAACCGAACGGAGTCAACTTGCCCTTCAGTACGTCACCGCAGAGGCAGGCCGGGTTTTCGACCGCATCCGGCACGTCCAGATTGAGAACCTGCTCGGCATCAAAAGCGGCATACTCGTCTCTGATTGCCAAGCCGCTGCCGGGCAGCACGCCGAGGCCGCGCCAGACGGCGTCACATGGCTCGAAGAACTGTTGCAAAATTGACTGCGCCTTTAGATTGCCCTGCCACGATACCGCCCGGCTGTACTGAAATTCGACTTTGCTTTCACCGTGCAGCAGTTGCGCCAGCAGCATTTCGATTCCCTGCATGACATCGGCCGGTTCAAAACCGGTCACGACACACGGGATCTTGTACTTCTCTGCCAGCGGTTTGTAGGCATCGCCGCCAATAACGGTGCTGACATGGGCCGGGCAGAGATAGCCCTTCAGATTGAGATCTGGGTCGGCACTCAGAATCTCCATCGGAACCGGCATGGTCTTATGCGAAGCGAGGACACAATAGTTGGTGAGT
>CAIRND010000583.1 GCA_903879825.1 uncultured Geobacteraceae bacterium | reverse complement strand
TTGATTAATGTTAAAGCCGAGCGCAGGATTAGCTCATAGACGATGGTTTCACAAATGTACCCCGCTGATACTCGTCGAAAGCGGATCGCAATTCTTCCTGACTATTCATTACAATCGGTCCTCGCCAGGCGACCGGTTCATTGAGAGGCTTACCGGACAGCAACAAAAATCTGACTGCATGGTCGGCAGTTGTAATATGTACCTGGTCTCCGTCATGTTCATACAGCATCGCATGCTCCGGAACCATCAACTCTCCCTGCTGATCGCCACATCGGGCTGTTCCTGCCAGGACATAGACCAGCACAGTGTAGCCGTCCGTTACCGGAAGGATAACGTCTGTATCTGGTGGTACCGTGATGTCGAGCAGAAGCGGATCGATAACGATATCCCTGACCGGTCCCTGTACTCCGCCAACCACGCCGCTGATAACTTTTGCCGTTACGCCGTTTTCAAGTGTCACCACAGGAATGTCTGCGGCTTTGACATCGCGGTAGCGTGGCGGCATCATCTTCTGGGAGGCGGGGAGATTGGCCCATAGCTGGAATCCCCACATGGTGCCGGTCGGGCTTGTCTGCGGCATCTCCTGATGAATGATACCGCTACCGGCGGTCATCCATTGCACGTCACCGGCGCCGATGGTCCCGCTGTTTCCCATGCTGTCACCATGTTCAACCACTCCTTCAAGTATGTACGTAATTGTTTCAATGCCCCGGTGCGGATGCCAGGGAAAACCCGCCAGATAGTGTGCCGGATCACTTGTGTGGAAGTCATCCAACATCAGAAACGGATCGAGTTGCGGTACCTGGCTGAAGCCGAACGCCCGTTTAAGGTGGACACCGGCACCTTCAATTGTTGATACAGCAGCAAAAATGGATTTAATCTTCCGAGTAGTTGTCATATCTCCCCCCGTACTGTAGAGTGTAGCCGCTTCAGCGGACTATAAAATAAGTGGAATGCGAACGCAATATATTGAATGCATGTTGCGGCGCTCCGATACAGATGAATGCTGGTATGAGGGTAACGGTATGGCACTTTTACACATTTCTCCCCGTCGCTTGGTTATTGGTGGAGTTTTAGTACTGATTTTGATCGCAGTCGGTGTGATACGGCTGCGCGGGAAAATTGTTGCCGCTTTTCCGGTGGAACGTCGTGACCTTCTGCAGACGGTTGTCACGACCGGGCGCATTACATCGCTGGCACGGGTGGAAGTTGGCAGTCAGATACTTGGTTCAGTGACTGCGGTGCGGGTAGATTCGGGAGATCGGGTCAAAGCCGGTGCCGTACTGATACAGTTGCGGGACGATGAGGCACGTGCTGCACTCGATCAGGCGCTGGCCTCTGCCCGCGAACTTGAAGAGCGTCTGAAGCAGATAGGGACGATTGACGCTCCGGTTAGTCAGCAGAGGTTGGGTGAGGCTGAGGCAACGCTCCGTCAGGCCCGCAGCAGCTATGAGCGACTTCAGAACCTTTTTGACGCAGGCATCTCAAGTCGGGCTGATCTTGATGATGCGGTAAGAGCGCGGGATGTGGCACTTACTCTGGTTGAACGGGAGCGGTTGCAGCGAAGTAACAGTCGTCCGCAGGGAAGTGATATCAAGCTTGCTGAAGCACGGCTCAGTCAGGCTCTGGCGGCGGTCGCAATTGCCCGGGAGCGCCTTGCCCGCACTGTTGTCACCGCTCCCGGAGACGGTACGGTAATCGCCCGGAAGGTTGAAATCGGTGATGTTGTCCAGCCGGGTACCGCTCTGCTGGTGCTGTCACGCAATGGACGTACCCAGATTACCGCTCAGGTTGATGAAAAAAATCTTGCACTGCTACGGGTCGGACAGACCACCATCGCTTCGGCGGATGCCTACCCGGATAAATCGTTTCCGGCCCGGCTGGTGACCGTTGTCCCGGCTGTTGATGCACAACGAGGTACGGTGGAGGCCCGTTTTGACGTTGCCGAACCTCCGGCCTACCTCGTGCCCGATATGACTGTTTCCGTGGAGGTCGAGGTTGCGCGGCATCCAAAAGTATTAACCCTGCCGAGCGAAACCGTGCGGGATGCTGCCGCAGCACCGTGGGTGCTGGTGGCCCGTGACGGTCGGGCGGTACGCCAGGAAATCACTCTCGGAATACGGGGAAGTGGGGCCAGCGAAGTTAAAAGCGGTTTGAAAGAGGGGGAAATGGTGCTGCCCGGTTCCAGTAAGTTGTCACCCGGTAGTAAAATCCGTGTAATGCCAGACTCCACCGGGAAAAAAACAGGTGAAAAAAATAATGCGCATTGAATGGCTGCTGGCACTCCGGTTTCTCAGAGAGGGGAGGGCACAGACCTTTTTTATGCTGGGCGGAGTCACCATGGGGGTGGGGGTCATTGTGTTCCTGACGTCCCTTATTACCGGCTTGCAGCGCAGTATTATCGAAAAAACTCTGGGGACTCAGGCACATGTAGTCATGCGTCCACCGGATGATGAAGCGCGGCGAATAATCAAAGCGGACCGTTCTCTGGCTGTTTCTGCCAACGTTGAACGTCGCGCCCAACGGCTCAGTTCCATTTTGCAGTGGCAGCAGATCATGCGTGATCTGGAAAAACGCCCCGAAGTAACAGCTGTTTCCCCGTTGGTTGCCGGTCCCTCCTTCGCGATTCGGGGAAGTGCCACCAAATCAGTTGCGCTGATGGGAATAGATCCTGAAAGATACACAAGAATCGTTCCGATGCCCTCCTTTATGAAAGAGGGGGAGTTTCGCGTAACGGCGAACGATACCGCCATCGGAATTGATCTTGCGCGTGAACTTGGTGTCACACTCGGTGATAAAATACGGTTGCAGACTGCTGATGGTCGAAGCGAAACGGTCACCGTCGCCGGAATTTTTGACGTGGGAATTCGTGATCTTAACCGTCGCTGGGTTTTTATCACGCTCCGCTCGGCCCAGAATCTGCTTGACCTGGTGGGAGGAGTATCAAGTCTCGATGTTACCGTACGCGATCTGTTTACTGCTGAGATTATCAGCGAACAACTGGCTGGTCAGACGGGACTTACTGCCGAGAGCTGGATGAAAACCAATGCCCAATTGATGGTTGGCCTTAAATCCCAGAGCGCCTCCAGCTATCTAATTCAATTTTTTGTTATTATATCAGTGGCCTTTGGTATCGCCAGTGTGCTGGTGGTCTCAGTTATCCAGAAAACACGGGAGGTCGGTATTTTGCGAGCGATGGGCTGTTCGCGCCGAAGAATCCAGCGGATTTTTCTCCTCCAGGGAGGAGTGGTGGGGTTGACAGGTTCTCTGCTTGGCAGTGGCTTAGGCGCCCTGCTGGTGACCTTCTTTGCTAAAACAGCCATAAATCCTGATGGTACCCCGGTTTTTCCGGTTGTGCTTGAACTGAACATGTTTCTGATTGCGGCTGGCGTGGCAACAATTACCTGCATACTGGCTGCCGCTGCTCCAGCGGCGCGCGCGGCACGGCTCGATCCCGTGGTGGCGATCCGTAATGCCTGATTCCACTTTGACCTTGGAATACTATGACTGAAACGAAGGCAATCATACAGCTGACCGATGTGCACAAACAGTACGGTAGTGATGGCATTACCACCAAAGTGCTGCACGGCATAGACCTGACGCTGCAGCAGGGGGAATTCACCGCCCTGATCGGGCCATCCGGTTCGGGGAAAAGTACTCTGCTGAATATCATCGGCCTGCTGGAACAGCCGACGAGTGGAATAATTGAAGTTCAGGGGAGCAAAACGGGGCTGCTTTCAGAAGATGAACTGACGGCGGTGCGGGGGCGGAGTCTCGGCTTTGTGTTCCAGTTCCATCATCTGATACCGGCATTCTCCGCTTTAGAAAACGTAATGATGCCGTTAATGCTGGCGCAGGGAAGGCCGACATCGGCACAGCGCCTGCGCGCGGAAGAATTGCTCACTCGGGTTGGCCTGGCCGATCGGCTGGACTTCAAGCCGGGCAAACTATCCGGAGGTCAGCAGCAGCGGGTTGCTATTGCCCGTGCGCTGGCGCTGAATCCGCCGTTGATTCTGGCTGACGAGCCGACCGGCAACCTTGATACCGCCGCTGCAGATGAGATATTTAAACTTCTGCGGGAGGTAAACCAGGATTCTGGTACGACGTTCCTGATAGTAACCCACGACCCCCGTTTGGCGGGACGCTGTTCGAGAGTGGTTGAGCTGGTTGACGGGCGGATTGTGACGTAATCATGATTACAACATGAAATAAAAACCTATTTTGGCAATTCTTTCTCTTTGTTCTTCTGCTCCAGTTCCCGTGTTAATAAAATGTCACCATACCAGGCAGCAGCCTCAGATGCCGTATTATCAGCGTCTGTCATGACAGCCACCCCCAAAATAGTGGCTGGAACCGCATGGAAAAAGTTCTGATAATCCTCTAAATAATTACGACGTTCGTTCCGCCAGACTCCCGCATGCTGATTACCGGATTCGACGACGATCACCGCGACGTTTTTAGTGAAAGCACTGGGCCTCACCGTTCCGACAGGAAGTTTGTCAGACCAGACGTAGGCTATAGCCCGGTATTGCGAGAAAAATGTACCCGGAAAGATGACCATAACCCGCCCCGCAAAGTCGTCAGTCTCTTTCCGGTAGGGGGGCTCAGCCGGTAATGCCTGCTTTACCTTCCACGCCCACTTAATTATCGACATTTCAGCAACATTCACTGGTACTTTTTTGTAAAGGGCAGAAGCTGTTTTTACTGCAACGGCATGCAGTACTGATTTGCCATCTTCTTGGACATTGCTATAGGTCGTATGTCCCTTAAAGCTTTTTTCAGTCCAATCGGAAAGGCTGTCAAAGGTTAAACGTATGTCGGATGGTTCCGCAGCTGTGGGAACTGGCCAAAAAAACAAGAGTAAAAACAAACCTGCAACTGCGGTATGTACGGCTTTTTGAACGGTCTTTATATCCATACTACAAGCCTCACTATGATTGAATAACATTGCGTGCTAC